>JAYUUW010000325.1:0-8700 GCA_043754665.1 Anaerolineales bacterium
GCTGACGCGCAACCGCCCATGCTCACCCTCGACCACGTTAGCTACCACTACCCCAACACCGAGCGCCCCGCCCTGCGCGACCTCAGCCTGACCATCCCGGCCGGGCAGTTCTGCGCCATCATCGGGCCGAACGGCGCGGGCAAATCCACGCTGGCCTACACGCTGGCCGGTTTCGTGCCGCACTTCTACCACGGCGATCTGACCGGCAACGTGAGTGTGGCCGGGCTGAACACGGCCGCCGTGACGCTGGCCGATATTGTGCGGCGGGTGGGGCTGGTGTTTCAGAACCCGTATAACCAAATCTCCGGCACCAAGTTCACCGTGCGCGAAGAGGTGGCCTTTGGGCTGGAGAACCTGGGCGTGCCGCGCGCCGAGATGTGGGAGCGCGTGACCGCCACGATGCAGTTGATTGGGATTGCGGACCTGGCCGAGCGCTCGCCGCTCAACCTCTCCGGCGGGCAGATGCAGCGCGTGGCGCTGGCCGCGGTGCTGGCCATGCAGCCGCAGGTGCTGGTGCTCGACGAGCCGACCTCACAGCTTGACCCGATTGGCACGCGCGAAGTCTTTGCCGCGGTGCAGGCGTTGGCCGCCAGCCGCCGCGTGACGGTGGTGATGGTCGAGCACAAGCTGGAGTGGGTGGCCACCTTTGCGGAGCGGGTGCTGGTGCTGGCCGATGGCGCGCTGGTGGCCGACGGCCCCCCGGCCGAAATTCTCGCCAGCGACCTGCTCATCACCCACGGCGTGGGGCAAACGCGCTACACGCAGGCCGCCCGGCTGGTGCGCGAGGGCGGCGGCCTCGCGGCTGACGCGCCGCTGCCCGTTACCCTGCCACAGGCGGTGGCGGCCTTTCAGATGGCGCGGCCCTAACCCATGGATATCGTCCTCGACGCGCTCACCCACACGTATGCCGGCGGCGTGGCCGCGTTGGCGGCTGTGTCGCTCACGGTGCGCGCGGGGGAGGCGGTCGCCATCGTCGGCCAGAACGGCGCGGGCAAGACCACGCTTGTGAAGCACCTGAACGGCCTGCTGCGGCCGACCAGCGGCAGCGTGCAGGTTGGCCCGTTCGATACGCGCATGCGCAGCGTGGCCCAACTGGCGGCGCAGATCGGCTACGTGTTTCAGAACCCCGACGACCAGTTGTTTCAGCCCACCGTGGCCCGCGAAGTGGCCTTTGGCCCGCGCAACCTGCGCTGGCCCGCCGAACGCGCCGCCGCCGCCACCGCCGCCGCGCTGGAGGCGGCCGGCTTGAGCGCCGTGGCCGAGCGCCACCCCTACGACCTGGCCCCCAGCGAGCGCAAACGCGTGGCGCTGGCCGCCGTGCTGGCGATGGAAACGCCCATCTTGGTGCTGGATGAGCCAACGACCGGCCAGGACTACACCGGGGTCGCCCGCATCGGCGCGATTGTGGACGACCTGACCGCGCACGGCCGCACGCTCATCACGGTGACCCACGACCTCGACTTCTGCGCCGAGCACTTTGCCCGCGTGATTGTCATGGGCCAGGGCCGCGTGCTGCTCGACGGCCCGGCGCGCGAGGTGCTGGCGCAGGCCGAGGTGCTTGCCCAAACCGATGTCGAGCCCCCGCAGTTGCTGCGCCTGTCCGCGCAACTGGCGTGGGGTGACGCCCCCCGGCCGCTCACCGTGGCCGAGTTCGCCGCCGGCTGGCCGCCCAATAAAAAGCGGGCGTGACTGGTAGCCAGTCACGCCCGCCGCTGATGGCGCGTGCCTTCACCGCCCGCCGAGGCGGCTAGTCCTCTTCTTGCTCGTCGTCGTCGTCCTCAGCTTCTACGTCGTCGTCTTCGTCCTCTTCTTCATCAGGATCGTCGTCGTCTTCGTCAATACCCGACGGGGCGTCGGCCGCCGAGGCCGGGTTCAGCTCCCAGCGGTCGTCATCGCGCGCCGCGACCTTGGCGTAGTTCAGCGGCTCGTCATCGGCGTAGGTCAGCCCGGCCGCAGTGCCCATCGCATCCACCTCGTCCACATCGGTGGTCGCCACATAGCCGGGAAAGGCCTCGGCGCTGTCCATCGCCGCGTCCCAATTGGTGTCGGCGTCGCCGGTCAGGCGCTCGTCGGTCGACGCATGCTCCGGCCCCTGGCGCAGTTCGAGCACGGCGGCTTCATCCACCAGGCGCTGGCGCTCGGCGAAGACGGCGGTGGCTTCTTTGTGCACCAGGGCATCGGGCAGGTGCGGGCTGGTCGTCTTTTTCTTCATGGGGGCTGCTCCTTAGGCCGGCGGCAGGGTGGTTGATGGCCGCGTGGCAGTGCCTGCTCTAATCAGTATGCCGCGCTTGCCCCAATTAGGGAAGTAGGAAATCGGTAGAGTGCGGCGGGCGGCTCAATCCACCTCGCGCGGGCGCCACATGTGGGTCAGGCCGCCCTCGGTCGCCAGCGAGAGCAGCGCCCAGTCGGCCAACGGCAGTGTCACTTGGGCCACGGTGCCGGTCGCAAACGGCTCGTCCTCGCCGGTGAGTTCGGCCAGCAGTTCTTCGACGCTGGGGTTGTGCGCCACCATCAGCGCCACGCCCACCGCGCCCGGCAGCTTCGCCAGCGCCTCGAAGTAGGCCTCGGGCGCGCGGTCGTAAAACCCGGCGTGGTAGGCGATCTCCCCGGCGAACCCGCAGGCCTCAGCCACCGCCACCGCCGTCTCGCGCGCCCGCCGCGCCGTGGAGCACAGGATGGCGTCCGGCGTCAGCCCTTGTGCGCGCAGGAGCGTGCCCATGGCCGGGGCGTCGCGCTGGCCGCGCTTGTTCAGCGGGCGGGCGTGGTCGTCTAGCTCGGCTTCTTTCCAACTCGATTTGGCGTGGCGCATGATGAGCAGGGTTTTGGGCATGGCGGCCTGTTCTAGCGTGCCGGCCGCTTAAATGCAAACCGGCCCAGCGGCGCACCGGTGTGTGCGTCGCCGGGCCGGTAATGGTGTTGGCCGCGCCCCATTCTCGCCGCCCTGGCCGGTCGCCGCCCCCTTTGGGCAGAAAGGGGGACAGCCGCGGCCACATGCAAACAAATACTGACGGCGGTGACATACGCAACTTCGAAGTGGAAGCAAATTGTAGGCGGGCTAAACGGCGTAGGGCCGGGTAGGTCGGGGCCGTGTTGCCCAGAACATGTTGGGGTTTGGGATGTCTTGGCCGGGATTCCTCACCGGCCAGAAGGGAAAGCCAGGTCCAAATACCTGAGGCCGGGTTCGGAATGACAAATCTAGCAGACGGGTGACGGCGAGTGGCTGGTGGAGCCGAGGGGATCGGCACAGCGCCTGGCGGTCTTGCGGGGGGCTTACATGCGATGTTTTCACGGCGCCACCACCCTGCCAAATCCGTGGGAAAACCGAACGTCCATCTGCCCTGCCAAAACGTCAAGGTTGCGGGGGAAAAGCCGAATATCCAGCGCAAAAATTACATGCCAGGAAATTCCAGGGTCGTCCGCCTAGCCCTAGCTCACACCTAGCCGGGCACGCCTCGCGAAGCGCGCCCACCGGGCTTGTGCTGGATCGGCGAAAAACCTGCGCCCGCGCGGCGTTTAGATGCGCCGGTTGGCCGGTCCATCTACTCGCCGCCGCCTCGTCGTTCAGGCCGGAAAAGCCGCCTTCTCCGTGTTGTCACCCCGAGAAAAGTGGGGACCACCAGCCCCAGGCGGGCCGGCTTCCTCACCTCACCCGGAATGACAACCAACCGATGGTTCAAGGGTGCGGCGGCGGGCCGGAGGAAACCGGCCCTCCAGCCCGCCGCCCGCCCATCCGATAGCGTTTGTTGTTGCGAAAACCCTAGCCGAGCAAACTGAGCTGTTGCAGCCGCCGCAGGCCGCGGTGCTTGTGCTGCCGCACCAGGGCTTCGGTGATCGCCATTTGGCTGGCGATCTCGGTCAGGCTGTCGCCCGCCAGGTAGCGCTGGAGCACCTGCCGCCGAGGGGCAGGCAGTTGTTCCAGCCCGGCGTGCAGGGCGTGGTGCGCCTCGCGCTGCTCCAGCGTGCGCTCCAGGGCGCGCGGGGCTGGGTCGTCGGCCAGGTACACCACCTCTTCGAGCGGCGCCCAGCGGCGCGACCGGCGGCGCGCTTCGCGGATCTTGTTGCGCGCGATCCCTTTGACGTAGGCCGTAAAGGGCACCCCCACCCGTTGTTCGTAGCGCCCGCGTTCCACTTCCACGTAGGCGGTGATCAGCGCATCTTGGAGGATGTCTTCATCCAGTTCGGCCGTGTTGTTCGTGGTGCGGATGAACTTGAGCACGGCCGGGCCGCCGAGCTGCACATGCCATTCTGCCCAGGCATGCGCGCGGTCCGCCGGATCAGGGTTGGCGCTGGGGAGCAGCCGTTTGACCAGGGCTTCATCGGAGTCCAATTGAACCATCATCGGCTGTTTGCCTTTCTGTACACAGTGACACTCAGGGGCAACCTGATAGCCTGGTGACGTTCGGGTCCAACGAAGTTGCGTATGCAGTTGTTAAAGTAAATGAAACGGCCGCGCGGCCAACGTCTCAGCCCTCTCTATGCGTCTGAGTTCCCATTTGTGACAAGCTGCTTGTCGACGCACGCGAGGCGAAGTTAAAGTATAGCATCGCCTGTCAAGACCTGGCCGGCCCGAGCGAGCGGCGCAGCGCCCGGCCCCGACATGGCTACGCGCACCCGCCTGGGTGGCGTCAACAGCGCTAGTATTTCCGGCCAGTCAGACTATAATCTCCCCGCGCGGCCGGCTCGCCTGCGGCCCGCCTTGGTCAAAGGAGACCACGATGGCAAGCGCCCCTTCCAATCACACCAGCAACGGCCACGGCCGCGCCCCTGCGCCGGAGGCCGCCGTGCCTGACCCGGCCGTGGAGCCCACCAGCGCGGCCCTGCCCGAGGCCGCCGCACCCGCCCCCGACGCCGCGCTGGACCTGAACACCGCCGACGTGAACGCCCTGCGCCAACTGCGCGGCATTGGCCGGGCGCTAGCCGAGCGGATTGTGCAGTACCGCGCCGCCGTCGGGCCGTTCAAAGCGCCCGCCGATCTGCTGCTGGTGCCCGGCATTAGCCAGGCGACGTATGAGGCCAACCGCGACCGCCTGGCCGTGAGCGAGGCGGTGGCCGTTGCCGCCGCCGAACCGGCCCCGGTGACGGTGGTGGAAGCGGCAGTAAGGGAACTCGAAGCCGCGCCCCCTGCCGTGGAAGAGGCCACGTTCACCGCTCCGGCCGAAGTTGCGACCGCCGTCGAGAGCCTCACCCACGCGCCGGAGGCCGTCTCCACCGGGCTGCCGCCGGTTCTGGCGGTCGCGCCGGTCGAACTGCCCGTCGTGGCCCCTGAACCCGCCGCCGCGCCCCTTGCAACGCTGCCGGCGGCCATTGTGCCGCCCGTTGTCGCGCCGGTCATCGCCGCGCCTGAGCCGGCCCCAGCCGCGCCGCCGACTTTCACCGCAACGCCCATCGCGCCGCCGCGCCCGGTGTTTGCTGCGCCGCCGGCCCCTGCCCTAGTAGCCGCGCCGGCCGCCGCCAAGCGCGATTGGTCGGGCTTAATGGGCATGAGCATCCTCAGCGCCATCTTGGGCGCGGTGCTGGCCCTGCTGGCGGTCGCCGGCCTGAACAACGGCACCCTGGCGCTCAACGAGCGGCCGGAGGTCGTGGCGCTCTCGGCCGAGCTGCAAGCCGCCGACACCCGCGCCGCCGCCCTGGAGACCGAGGCCGACGCACTACGCACGCGCCTGGAAGCGCTCGAAGGGCTGTCTAACCGCGTGGGCGCGGTGGAGGCTAGCGTGGCCGAGGCCGCCACGGCGCTCGACCGCCTGGAAACCGAAGCTGCCGCCCTGGACACCCGCGCCGCTGCGCTCGAAAGCGAAACGGCCGCCCTGGGCACGCGTACCGACACGCTCGAAAGCGAAGTCAGCGTGGTGCGCGCCGCCGTCAGCCGGTTCGATGCCTTCCTAGTAGGGCTGCGCGCCCTGCTGGCCGACGCCGCGCCAGCAGTCGAGGGCTCACCGACCGCCCCTGCCCCGACCGGTACGCCGGTCGCCACCAGTACCACGGCCGCCCCGACTGCTACGACGGTCGCGCCGACCCGCACGCCCGCCGCCACCCGCGCCGCGACGGCGACGCCCTAACGCTGGGCTTGAAAGGGCACTCCCATGTCTACCGACGTTTCTCTGGTCCCCTCCACCGGCGGCCCGGCCGCAACGGCCCGCCCTGATTTCTGGTCGCGGCTGGGCGGCGCGTTGGGCCGATTCTTGGGCTTCGTGCTGCGGCTGATCTTTGTGCTGCTGCTGGCAGTGGCACTCGGCGCGGGCGTGTATTTTGGCCTGCCCTGGTTGTACCGCGCGATGGTGCAGCCGGTGCAGACGCACACTACGCAGATTCAGGAACTCTATAACCGCGTGGAGGGCGTGCGCGCCGGGGTGGAGGCGGGGCAGGCCACCCAGAACGACCGCCTGACCGCGCTAGAGACCGCCAACGACGCCCAGCGCCTGCAACTCGATAGCACCGTGACCCAAGCCGCTGACCAGCAGACGACCCTGGCGGCCCAAGGTGAGCAGCTTGACAGCACCGCGACCCTGACCGCCGACCTGCAAGCCGCGCTGGAGGCTGAGACGGCCGCCCGCGAAGCCCTAGCCGCCCAGGTGGCCGCGCTGCAAACTCAGTTGGACGATCAGGCCGCCGCGAGCGCCGACACGCAGAGCACCCTGGCCGAGCTAGCTCCCGTGGCGGAGGCCAACGCCGCGCAGGTGGCGGCGCAGGAACAGCAGTTGGCCCTGCTGCGGCTGCAGAACGCCCTGCTGCGCGCGCATATTCAGATCAACGCCGAGAACTTTGGCGAGGCCCGCACCACGCTTACCACCACCGTGAGCGCCATGCAGACGTTCGTGGAGACGCCCGGCGTCTTTACTGAAGACAACCAGACGACGCTGGCCGTTCGCCTGCGTGCGGCTGAGAACCTGATTGCGCTGGAGCCGGCCGCCGCGCTGGCCGACCTCGACAGCATCTGGGCCGAACTGGAGCGGCTGCTGAGCCCCGAGTAACCGCGCAACGCAGCTAACGGCGCGCCAAGATCAATGCGGTCGGGCCGGGCACACTTGCTGCCCGGCCCGATTTTTTAGTGTGCTCCTGGTCAACCGCTTGCTCTAAACGGCGGCAGCCCTCCCCACTACCCTTCCGGCGTCACCTGCCCGGTGGCGATGTCCAGCGCCCAGAACCTACCGTCGGGATCAACCAGCCGCAGTTGCCCGGCCGCCGGCCACGCCACGGTCGTGAGGCGCTGGTCACCGGGCGGCAGCAGCACTCGCCGCGCGCCGTCGGCCAGTTTGACCTCAATGACCATCTGCGTCAGGTCGCTGCCGCCGCACAGGTCGCTCTGAACCGTCAGCGCCAGCGCCGACGCATCAGGCGACCAGACGGCCGCCACCGCCGGCCCGCCTAAATCGGCCAGGGGATAGTCGCGCTCGGCGCCGGTGGCCAGGTCGCGCACCACGAGGCCGCGCTGGCCGTACGCCAGGTAGGCCACCTGCGTCTCGTCGGGCGAGAGCACCAGATAGTAGGCGTTGGCCGGCATGAGTTCGGATACGGCCCCGCTGGCGAGGTCGAGCCGCAGTAGGTCAGAGCCGTTGCTGCCAAAGAAGCCGCAGCCGTCGGGGTGCGCCACGTTGGTGTAGTACAGCGCCGCGCCATCGGCGGACCATTGCAACGTGGCCGGCGTGGTGTAGCCCAGCCCCATTGGCCGCCACTCGGCCAGCGGCGTCCACGCCTGGCCGCCGTCGGTGCGCTGCACGGTCAGCCGCACAAAATACTGGTCTCTGCAACCCGTACAGGCGGCTCCATCCTTGGTGGTCGGAAAGCCCACCGCCGCTACGGCCACCCACGCGCCGTCCGGTGACGTGGTGGTCGTCGTAGTCGTGTCGAGCGCCTCTAGCACCGGCGTGCTGGTGGGTGCGGCCGAGGTCTCAGTGGGCACTTCGGTCGGCACGGTGGTAACGGTGGGCGGCACGGCAGTCAGCGCGGCCGACGTTGTGGTCGGGATGGGCGGCGCGGCGGTCGGCGTCACCAGCGCGCCCGGCTGGGCGCAGGCGGCAAAGATCACCAGCAGTCCATACACCAACGGCATCACTAAAATTCGACGCAGCATGGCAGTCCCTCCTCAACAAGTCAACGCGGCGAGTTACCTACCCTGCTACCATAGGGCCGCCATGTTACCGCGCCTGCCGCGCCCATATTACCGTCTCGTAATCTCCAATTACGCTTTGGTAACGCCGCATTGACAGTCCTCCAACGGCCAGCCTATACTGCTTTTCACAAGGGAAAATCGCAACTGGCGCTGCGCCTGGGACCAACCATGCCCGACCCGACCGAACCAACCATCCTGCTAGTGGACGACGACGATGCCATTCGCACCGGCCTCGCCTCGGCCCTGCTGCGCGCCCGCTTCCATGTGATTGAGGCCCGCGACGGCCGTGAAGCCCTGCGCCAGGTGGAGGCCGCCGAGCCCGACATCATTGTGCTCGACATCATGATGCCGGAGATGGATGGCCGCGAAGTCTGCCGCCGCCTGCGCCAGGCCGGCAACTGGACCCCGGTGATCATGCTGACCCAAATCAAGGCCACCGGCGAGAAAATCTCCAGCCTGGAAGAGGGCGCGGACGATTACCTGAACAAGCCCTTCGACTCGTACGAGCTGATCGCGCGGCTGCGCGCCTTGCTGCGCCGCCAGGCCGTGGCCGGACGCCCGGCCCACCTGGCGAACGTGCTGGTCAGCGGCCC
>JAYUUW010000326.1:0-5504 GCA_043754665.1 Anaerolineales bacterium
GGGCATAAGCGCGAACTTAAGCAAATGGGGGTTTGAAAAGTGCGCAAAAGGCCCAGGTATGGCAGACTTGTTCTTACTGAAGGAGACAAGTCACCATGCCTGAGCCTCGTGGGAAGCGTAAACGAAAAGGTGCTACAGAGCAACCGGTTCCGGCCGCCGTACCGACGGAGTGGGACGCCGCGCTGGCCCGGTTGCCGGCGGGGTGGGACAGCGCGGCGCATAGCAGTGGGGCGTTGGTGCGTAAGCGGGCCGTGCAGTCGGCGGGCGCTCTGTTGCGGCTGGTCTTGGCCTACAGTCTGTGGGACTGGTCGTTGCGGCAGGTGGGCGCCTGGGCCTGCATCTTGGGCCTGGCGCACCTGTCGGATGTGGCCGTGCGCAAACGGCTGCGGCACACGCGCCGCTGGCTGAGTGCGTTGGTCGGGCAGGCGTTGGGCCAAGTGCGCGGGCTGGCTAATCCGAACGGCGTGCGGCTGCGTTTGATCGACGCGAGCGTCGTCACCCAGCCCGGCAGTCGCGGCACAGACTGGCGCGTGCATATCGGGTTTGACGTGGGGCAGAGTTGCTTGGACGAATGGGAGGTGACCGACGCGCATGGCGGCGAGACCTTGCTGCGCCACGCGATTGCGCGCGGGGAGATCCTGGTCGGAGATCGGGCCTATGGCCACCGGGCCGGCTTGGGCTACCTGCTCAGCCTGGGGGCGCAGTGCCTGATCCGCATCAACGGCTACAATTTGCCGATGTTGACGCCGCGCGGACAGCCGCTGGATGTGCGCGCCTGGCTGGCCAGTTTGTCCAAGCGCACCACCCGCCGGGAACGCCGCGTGCGCATCAGCACCCCGCAGGGCGACTTTGACCTGCGCTTGATCGCCCAGCGTTTGCCGCCCGAAGCCGTGGCTGCGGCGCGCCAGCGGGCGCAGCAGACCAGTCGCAAGAATGGCACGCACCCCAACCCGCTTACGGCCGTGATGGCGGGTTGGGTGGTGGTGGTAAGCAACCTGCCGCCGGCCACGTTTCCGGCGGTTAGCGTGCTGGCGTTGTACCGGGTCCGCTGGCAGGTTGAATTGTTGCTCAAGCGCTGCAAGAGCTTGATCCAGTTGGACCACTTGCGCTGCAAGGACCCGGAGTTGGCCCAAGTCTATCTGTTGGGCAAGGCCCTGGGCGTCCTGCTGCTGGAGCACCCCACCGCCCAGCCCATCCAAGAAGTCGCGGCCTGGTTTGAAGATGTGCAGCGGCCCGTCAGCCTGTGGCGCTGGACGGCGTTGTGGTGGGATCACTTGCGCGCGGTGGTGCATGGTGGATTGACCTTGACCATGATCGAAGCCTGTCTCACTCAACTCGCGCGCTATCTGCGCGACAGTCCGCGCCGCCGAAAACAACAACTGGCCACGACCCGCCGCTGGCTAGCCCGTCTCGCGCCGGCTTAAGTTCGCGCTTATGGGGGCCGGGGGATAGAGGCGACCAACCGCCCCGACACCCCGCCAGCCTCCTGCGTTCATCCCTTCCCCGACTCTGGCGCAGCCGCTTACCTCCTGCTGCCCAATGCGTGCAATTCGCGCGAAGCGATTCGTGGCCAAAGCTTGTAGAGCGGCCTTTCCCCTCTCCCGTTTCGTGTTCCTTCGTGCCTTTCCATTCGTGCCCATTCGTGGCCCAAGCTCGTAAAGCGCCTCGTCCTGCCGCCTGCCCTCTCAGCGGAGTATAATAAGCAGCCGGCCAGTAACCGGCCCTGGCACCCCACCCTATGTCATCCTTCCCTGATTTCGACCGCCTCACCCCGCTCACCGGCTTCGGCCGCGCCGCGCGCAGCACCAGCTACCTCTACCGCCCCACCCACGTCGAGCAAATCGCCGACCTGTACCGCCAGGCCGCCGCCCGCGGCCTCACCATCGCCCTGCGCGGCGCCGGCCGCTCCTATGGCGATGCCGCCCTCAACGCCGGCGCCGTCGTCCTCGACCTCCAGCGCATGAACCGCGTCCTCGCCTGGGACCCCGCTACCGGCCTCGTCACCGTCGAGCCCGGCGTCACCATTGAGCAGCTCTGGCAGCTCACCCTCGAAGACGGCTGGTGGCCGCCAGTCGTCCCCGGCACCATGCGCCCCACCCTGGGCGGCTGCCTGGGCATGAACATCCACGGCAAGAACAACTATCACACCGGCCCCATCGGCGAGCACGTCCTCGCCTTCGAGGCCCTGCTCCCCACCGGCGAACTGGTGCGCTGCACCCCCACCGACCAGCCCGACCTGTTCTACAGCCTCATCAGCAGCGCCGGCCTGCTGGGCGTCTTCACCGCCATCACCTTGCAGATGAAGCGCCTCTACTCCGGCGACCTGGCCGTCGAAGCCTGGGCCGCCCCCAGCCTGGCCGCCATGCTGGCCGACATCGACCACCACCGCGAAGCCGACTACGTCGTCGGCTGGGTCGACGGCACCCAGCGCGGCGGCGGCCTCGGGCGCGGGCAAATCCACACCGCCCGCTACCTGGCCCCCGGCGAAGACCCCCACCCCGCCCGCACCCTGCGCCTCGACTACCAGGGCCTGCCCGACACCCTCTTCGGCCTTATCCCCAAGTCCATCATCTGGCGCTTCATGGGGCTGGGGCTCAACCGGCCCGGCATCGCCGCCGCCAACTTCGGCAAATACCTGCTCTCACGCACCCTCAGCCACCACCACCCCTACCGCCAGGGCCTCGTCGCCTTCAACTTCCTGCTCGACTACGTGCCCAACTGGCAAATGGGCTACCGCCACGGCCTGCTGCAATATCAAAGCTTCATCCCGCACGCCCACGCCGCCGACGTCTACCGCGGCATTCTCGACCTGGCCCAGCGCCGCGGCCACACCTCCTTTGTCAACGTCCTCAAGCGCCATCGGCCCGATCAGTTTATGTTCAGCCACGCCGTTGACGGCTACTCGCTCGCCATCGACTTCGTCGTGCCCGGCAGCCCGCGTGCCCGCGCCGAATTCCAGGCCATGACCCACCTCTTCGACCGCCTGGTGCTCGACGCCGGCGGCCGGTTCTACTTCGCCAAAGACAGCACCCTGACCCCCTACGCCGCCGCCCGCTACCTGGGCCCGGCCACCCTGGCCCGCTTCGCCGCCCTCAAGGCCCGCTGCGACCCCCACCACCTGCTGCAAACCGAGCTCTACCGCCGCCTGCTGGCCCCGGCCCTCAGCGCCGGTATCAGCGCTGCGCCGGCCGCCGCACCTGCGCAAGCCATGCCCGCCCCCGTGGCCCTGCCCGTGCCGGCCGGTGCCACTCCCGCCGCAGCCCCGCGCCCCACCAACGGCCATAAACCGTAGTCGGCCCATGTCCGGCCCACTAGCCGCCTAACTTCAAAGACGCATTGTTTTTGCCGGAGTTTCAGCAGTTGGAGGGGGTGGTTGTCAGACGGGCCGCTCTGCGCCGGTCAACTGGTTGACGCGCCGCGCTGCCAGTGGGCTGGCTGCGCGATCACCAATTGTGGGGTTTGTGGATCGTGCCGTGCGCGTCTTGCAGTGTATCCGGCAATTGGCTGGCCGCGAGCAGCCCAGCGCGAATCTGGCGCACGGTGGTCGCATACTTAACCAGTGATCGACTGGCATGGCCGGGATGGGGATTGACGACCGCCACCCGCAGCCCCAAATCCTGCGTCACAATCCGCACCGGCTCGGTCAGATCCGAATCATTCGTCACCAGCACCGCCATCTCATACCGGCCCAGATGACCGTCATGGATCATATGCGCGGCGATATTGACATCTGAGCCTTTTTCTTCCGTTTTGACGACCTTCACAAATTGCGGTTTGCCAGGCGGACTGCCAGTCAGGACCATCGACACGGCGTGCGACAAAAATGTGCCGTAGATGATTTCCACAGCCGGTCGGGTTTTAAGCGCTCGCAAGAACGCCAATTGCCGGGTGATTTTGTCGGGATCATCGGGCCGCGCCTTAACGAGCGCGGTAAAATACTTGAGGGCTACAATTTGCTCAGCGGGGAAGAGCAGTTGGATGAGGGCATACAGGTCCAACCACTTGTACGGTGTGCCGCGGACGGCCCCGTAATATAGATTGAAACCGTCAACATAGGCTGCCAGCCGCATATGCCCCCAGTATAAAAAGCAGAGACCGCATCTTTCGATACGGTCTCGCGCCCTGGCACCGAAGCACCAGGGGGGATTCACATAATATATCAGCCAGATTCCTGCGTGTCAATAGAACGGCAGTTTTACATGATCACCGCCACTTTTAGGGCCGCGGTCAAAACTCTAACCTTGCCCTTAGCCAGCGCCATCCCTCTGCAAAATAAGCCGCTACCGCTCCACCGCCCTTGACGGTAGGTTAACCGCCTGTTGACTCTGCCGTGAACTCCTCCTATACTTTTTGCAAGTTGGGTAAGCAATCGTCTACTCACCTGATTAATACTGAAAGCGGAGGGACCAACGGCCATATGAGCCGCGAGTCGCTGCTGACAAAGTTACATACCGACCTACGTGAAGCACGCAGCGTGGCCTGACGCCCTGCGTGCTTCTTTATTTCTCCTGATTGGCGCCGCCCTCGCGCGGCAGAAAGGACAGCCCGCCCATGGATCACGGGATGATTGGCAAGATTGAGAAAGCCAAGCGCTATGCCCAGGAGCGCGACCGCTTCCGTTTCGACCAATTCCACGTCACCTTCTCCGGCGAAAACAACAACCACCAGGTCAGCTTTGACAGCGGGGTCTTCAAGTGCGACTGCGAATTCTTCCTGCTGCGCGAAGTCTGTAGCCACACCATGGCCCTCGAGCAGTTGCTCGCGAACATGCTCCCCCAGGCCGCCGAGGCCTAACCCGGCCGGCGCACTAACCTCACATTGAACTCGCTGGGCGAGGCGCGCTGCGCCTCGCCCTTTTGTTGGCCCCGCCCCCGCGCGGGCTAGCATTGCGCCACGCGCCGCCACCCCCGCTTACCCAGCCTTTTTGCGCCTAAAACGCGCCCACCGCCCCACAGGCGTGTATCACCGGATGGTATAATCGCCTCTCCGGCGGGGCAGACCCCCGCCGTTGTGTTGGGCGCAAGAAAGGCCGGGGCTGTGCTGAAACGCTGGCAATTCTGGGTCGGGGTGTTGATTAGCGTCGTCTTCTTATGGCTGGCGCTGCGCAACATCAACTGGGCCGACGTAGGAGCGGCGCTGCGCACGGCCAACTACTGGTGGCTGATCCCCGGCGTGGCGATCTACTTTGTGGGGGTGTGGGCCCGCGCCTGGCGCTGGCACTACCTGCTCAAGCCGCTCAAGGCCATCTCCACCGCCGCCATGTTCCCCATCGTCACCATCGGCTACATGGGCAACAACATCTACCCGGCCCGCGCCGGCGAGGTGCTGCGGGCCTACGTGCTGCGCCGCGAGCACGGCGTGCCCATCAGCGCCAGCCTGGCCACCATCCTCATCGAACGCATCTTCGACGGCGTGGTCATGCTCATGTTCGTCTTCTTCAACCTCAACGCCCTGGCGCACCTCACCATGTCGTCGGGGTTTGCGGGCAGCATTCAAGCCCTCAC
>JAYUUW010000327.1:0-1875 GCA_043754665.1 Anaerolineales bacterium
CTAACCGCGCCCGCCACTGGCGACGAACGTTTGCCCCCGGCATGACAATCGGCACTCGCCAAGCTGCCGGCCCGCGCCTACTCTTAACAGGTAATTGAACCGGGTGCGTTCCGATCAAGGAAGGTGCTATGCCCCAGGGGCGTGTAAGCATCGATGCCGACCGCTGTAAAGGGTGTGGGCTGTGCGTCACCGCCTGCCCGCCGGGTGTCCTCCACCTGGCCGCCGACCGCTTCAACCCCCACGGCTTCCATCCTGCCGTGCTGCTCGACCCCGACCACCACTGCACCGGCTGCGGCCTGTGCGCCGTCATCTGTCCCGATGTCTGCCTCATCGTCTATCGTACCCCGCCCGCCCGGCTGCCGGCCGTGGGCGCGGCGGTGGTTCGGCCGGCCGGCTAGAAGGATGCGCCAATGACGCGAGAGTTGCTCAAGGGCAATGAAGCCATCGCCGAGGCCGCCGTCCGCGCCGGTCTCGACGCCTATTTTGGCTACCCCATCACCCCGCAAACCGAACTGCTCGAACACCTCGCCCGCCGTCTGCCGCCGCTCGGCCGCGTCTTCCTCCAAGCCGAAAGTGAAATCGCCGCCATCAACATGGTCTACGGCGCGGCCTGCACCGGCGCGCGGGTGATGACCTCCTCTTCCAGCCCCGGCGTCAGCCTGATGCTCGAAGGCATGTCGTACATCGCCGGCTCCGACGTGCCCTGCGTCATCGTCGATATGATGCGCGGCGGCCCCGGCCTGGGCAACATCGCCCCCTCGCAGGGCGACTATTTCCAAATGGTCAAAGGCGGCGGCCACGGCGACTATCACCCCATCGTGCTCGCGCCCGCCACCGTGCAAGAAGCCATCGACCTGACCTATGCGGCCTTCGACCTGGCCGAGCAGTACCGCACCATCGTCGTCATCCTGGGCGATGGCAACATCGGCCAGCTCATGGAGCCGGCCGAACTGCCGCCCATGCGCGTGGTGCAGACCGCCCGCCCGCCGTGGGCCGTCTCTGGCGCGCAGGGCCGCGCGCGGCGGGTTATCACTTCCATTCACATGCAGCCCGAAGATCAAGAAGCCTACAACCGCGAGATGCAGGCCCGCCTGGCCGTCATTCGCGCCAACGAGGTCCGCCTGCAAGAATATCAGACCAGCCCCGCCGACTACCTGGTGGTGGCCTTTGGCACCGCCGGCCGCGTGGCGCAGTCGGCCGTCAAGCTGGCGCGCAGCCAGGGCCTCAAGGTCGGCCTGCTGCGGCCCATCAGCCTTTACCCCTTCCCCGAGCGCCGCCTGGCCGAATTGGCCGCGCAGGTGCGGGGCCTGCTGGTGGTGGAGTTGAACGCCGGCCAAATGGTCGAAGATGTGCGCCGCATTGTCGCCGGCCGCGCGCCGGTGGCGTTCTTTGGCCGCATGGGCGGCGTGGTGCCGCTGCCCGAAGAAGTGCTGGCCGCCATCCGGGCCCTGTCGCTGGCCGCCCTGCCCGTCGAACTGCCCCGCCGCTTGCCGGTCTAGCCTGTAAGGATGCTGCCATGACTCTTGGCTTGGCTGATGAACTGGTCTTTGCGCCGCCCGCGAGCCTGAACCGCGCCGCGACCCACTACTGCCCCGGCTGCGGCCACGGCGTGGCCCAGCGCCTCGTGGCCGAAGTGATCGACGAGCTGGGCCTGGCCGACCGCACCATCGGCGTCGCGCCGGTGGGCTGTGCGGTCTTCATCTACAACTACTTCGACCTCGATTTTGTCGTGGCGGCGCACGGCCGCGCCCCGGCCATGGCCACCGGCATTAAGCGCGTGCTGCCCGACCGCATTGTCTTCACCTATCAGGGCGACGGCGATCTGTCGTCCATCGGCCTGGGCGAGATCATGCACGCCGCCGTGCGCGGTGAGCC
>JAYUUW010000328.1:0-6227 GCA_043754665.1 Anaerolineales bacterium
CGAAACTGATCCTCGGCCAAGATGAGGACGCCGCTGATGTAGTCGCGGATGAGAGACTGCGCCCCGAGCGAGATCGCCAGGCCCACCACGCCGGCGCTGGCCAGCAGCGGGCCGATGTTCAGGCCCAGCAACTGCAAGGCCATGGACGCGGTGATGAGGAGCAGCAAGCCGACGGCCGCGCCGTAGCCCGCGCGCAGCAGCGTGGTCAGGCGGTTGCGGCGGTCCTCGTCCGGCACGGTGACCTGCAAACGGCGCTCTAGCTGGCGCTCGCCCCCGCCTAGCAGGGCGCGCACGACCACAAAGAGCACCACCACGACCACCAGTTTGAGGCCGGTGCCGAGGATGGGATAGTTGAGCAGCGCATCAAGCCAAGCAGGGAGCATGAACGTCCAATCAATCTCGCGCCGGCACTAGCCAGGCCACCTGATACGGGGCCAGAGTGAAGGCGAGAGCGCTATTGTCCACAGAACGCACCTGACCGTCAATCAGGTCGCGGGCGGCCGGCGCGCCCCAGTCGAGTGCGCTCATACTCAGGCGCACCGGCTGCGGGGCGGGGCTGACGTTGTGGAAACACACGGCGCGGGCCACACCGTCGGGCGCGACGCGCAGCAATGCAAAGACCGCCGGGCCGAGATCCACGACCTGCTGTCCGCCCAGGGGGTGGAACGCGGGACTGGCGGCGCGCTCGCGCAGCAATTGGGCAAGGCGCTCGAACACCAGGCGGCGGCGGTGGCCGGGCTGGGCCAGTTCGGCAGTCAGCGCGTCCAGGTCGAGTTTCTCACGGTTGATGGTGCGGCTGCGGCCGGTGCGGGCCACGCCCTCCGGCCAGCCGCGTGAGCCAAAGAGGCTGTGAAAGTAAATGCCCGGCACGCCCGCCAGCGCCAGCATGACGGCGTGGGCGGCCACGAAACGGTCGATGGGCAAGCCGGGCGGCTCGGCGGCGGCCGGGTCGGAGAGCGCGTCGAAGTAATTGATGTTGAGTTCGTAGGGACTGCGCGAACCGTCGGCGTTGGCCTTTTCGGAGACGAGGCCGCCGTGGGCCTGCACCCGTGCTACCAGCGCCTCAATCTCGGCGGGCGGCAGCAAGCCACGGGCCGGGTTGAGGCCGATGCCGTCGTGCGAGGCCAGAAAGTTGAAGAAGGTCACCTGGTCGGTGGGGCGGGCCAGCGTGGCGGCCCAGGCCGAGAGCACCTCGGCGCGGCCAGTGTGGAAGGCGTGCAGCGTCAGCGGCGGCAGCGCAAAGTTGTAGACCAACTGGGCTTCGTTGGTGCCGTCGCCAAAGTAGCTCAGGTTGTCCACATGCGGGACGTTGGTCTCGGTGATGAGCAGGGTCTGCGGCGCGGCGGCGTCGAGCACAGCGCGCAGCAGTTGGATGACGGCGTGCGTCTGCGGCAGGTGCAGGCAGGTCGTGCCGATCTCCTTCCACAAATAGGCGATGGCATCGAGCCGGAGGAAGTCAGCGCCCTGCTCAATGTAGAACAGCAGCGTGTCGGCAATCTCCAGCAGCACGTCGGGGTTCTGGTAGTTGAGGTCGATCTGGTCGGCGCTGAAGGTCGTCCACACGCGCTGCGGGCCGGCGGCCGTGTCGACCGGCGTAAGCAGCGGCAGGGCGCGCGGCCGGACGACGCGCGCGAGGTCGGGGTCGCCGGCCACGGTGATGAAGTCACGCTGATAGGCCGGGTCGCCGCTGAGGAAGGCGCGGAACCAGGCGCTCTCGGCCGAGAGGTGGTTGATGACGGCGTCGAACATCAGCCGAAAGGCGGGGCGGAAGCGGGCCACGTCCTCCCAGCCGCCCAGGGCCGGGTCGACCGCGCGGTAGTCAATGACGGAAAAGCCATCGTCGGACGAGGACGGGTAGAACGGCAGCAGGTGCACGCCGCTGACCAGGCCGGGCAGCGTAGCGGCGCAAAAGTCGGCCAGCGTGCGCAGCGGCGGCTCGGCGGCTTGGCCGGCGGCGGCGCGGCGGGTGAGTTGGTCGCCGTAGGTTATCAGCAAGGCATCGCGGGCAGAGAGCGGCAGGCCGGCGCTGCGGGGCGGCGACGGCGGCGCGGCGTGGGCGTCGAGAATGAGCAGCAGCCGCGTGTGAACCAATGCCGCGTTGTCGCCGTACAGCAGGGTGAGGTGGGGCAGGAAGGGATCAGTTGGCATCGGTTTAGGCCCAGATCAATAACAGCACCGCCGCAAGGATGCGCAGACCGCCGCCGACGAGCAGCGCCTGGCGCAGGCCCAGCCAGTCGGCAAGCACCGGCCCCGAGAACGAGCCGACCAGCACGCCCAGGTAGAGCGCCACATTGTAGAGCGCCATGTGCGCCGGGCGGTCCTGCGCGGGCACGCGCTCCATGAGGCGGGTGGCCATGGTGCCGCTGGCCAGGCCCCAGCCAAGGCCGCCGATGAGATGCCCCACAATGAACAGCGGCACGCCCTGCGCAAAGGCGTTCAGCAGCGGGTTCATGGCATACAGGATCGCGCCCAGCACCAACGACCGGTGGTGACCCAAGCGCGCCACCACCGGCGCCAGGGCCACCGACGCGCCCAACAGCGACAGGTGAAAGACGGCATTGCCGATGCTGATGGCGCTATCGGGCAGGTGCAGTTGGTTGACCCAGAACAGCGGCAGCAGCGGCACCGGCACGAACTGGAACGTGTAGAATAAGAAATACGACAGCAAGAACAAGCCAAACGGCCCGCGCAGCAGGTCAAGGCGGGCAAACTCAGCGCTGAGGCCGGGGCGGTTGGCGGGCGCGGCCAGCGTTTGGCCGGTGGCGCGCACAATGCTGGTCAGGCGCTCGGCCCCGGCGCGCGGCAGGGCCAACAGCGGGTGGCGGCGGTGGGGCGTGTCGCCGGCATTATCGCGCAGGCGGGCCAGGAAGAACGTGCTGATGACCAGCCCCAGCAGCCCGACGCCGAAGACCACTTGATAGTTGATCGGAAAGGGCAGCACCGTGAGCAGCCAGCCGCACAGCAGCGAGGTAGTGAGCATGCTCAGGCCGGTGAGGGCGTTGCGCCCGCCGACCACCGTGGCGCGATGCTCGGGCGGGATCAGGTCGGCCAGCAGGGCGTTGAACGAGACATTGATGATCGTGCCGGGCACCATCGCCAGGGCCGTCAGTCCGACCAGAATCCAGATCTCGGTGCTGGGGCCGACTAGCCAAGGCAGGAACAATAGCGGCAGGTAGCATAGCCGGTTGAAGATGAGCATGTCAAACGTCATGCGCAGCAGCGAGCGGCCCTCCAGCCAGCGCACGGCGGGCAGCGAGAGCAACAGGTTCATGACGGCCGGCGCGGCGGTGATTAAGGCGACCTGAAATCCGGTGCCGCCCAGGTGGGCGAAGTAGACCGGCAGAAAGGCCAGCGTGCTGCCGGCTTGCAGCCCAAAGCCAAACACATCGCCATAGAGCTGGCGGGCGTTGTGGTGGACAGCCGGCGACATACGGAGCAGCGACACGATGGTTCGTCCTATGCGACTCACCCGCCAGACCCTAGCCGGCGCGGTGGAATTTCTGGTACAGCGCGACCCCGACCTGGCGGCGGTGGTGCAGCGCCACGGGCCGCCGCCGTTGTGGGCGCGGCGGCCGGGGTTCGGCACGCTGCTGCACATTATCCTCGAACAGCAGGTGTCGCTGGCCTCGGCGCGGGCGGCGTACCGCAAGCTGAACGCCACGGCCCACCCGCTGACGCCGGCCAGCTATTTGGCGCTGGACGACGCGACGCTGAAGTCCGTGGGCTTTAGCCGGCAGAAGGCGGCCTATGGCCGCGGTCTGGCGCTGGCGCTGGCCGGCGGCGAACTGGATTTGGTTGCGCTCAACCGGGCCGATGACGACGGCGTACGGGCGGCGCTGACCCGCGTGAAGGGCATTGGGCCGTGGTCGGCCGAAATCTATTTGTTGATGGTGCTGCGCCGGCCGGACGTGTGGCCGACCGGCGACCTGGCTTTGGCGCTGGCGGCGCAGCGCGTGAAGCGGACCGCCACGCGCCCCGGCCCGGCTGAACTGGAAGCTATGGGTGAGGCTTGGCGGCCCTGGCGCGCGGCGGCGGCGCGGTTGCTGTGGCACGACTATTTGAGTAATCCGCTGCGGCGCAGGCCGACGACGGCGAACGGATAGCAACTATGCCACATCAAAACCGAGTGACGCCGTTCAGCACGATCATCGCGACGCCGGAACGCGGCCAGTGGTTCGGCAATCGCGGCTGCCTGCACGATGCCACTGGGCGGCTGCGGCGCGACTATGCTACCACGCGCTGGATATTCTGCGAACTGCGCTTTAAGAATCGCCGGCGGCCGGTGATGACGCCGGGCCACTATACCGGCCTATTCTTTTTGGATGAGGCCACGGCGCTGGCGGCGGGCCACCGGCCGTGCGCCGAGTGCATGCGGGCGCGCTACGACCGCTTTCGGGCGGCGTGGGCGGCGGCCAACCCGCAACCCGGCGTGAGCGCCCTACCCCGTGCCACGGCGCTGGACGCGGTGCTGCATGCCGAGCGTTGGCGGCCGGAAGGCGGGCGGCCGACCTACACCACACCGTGGGGGCAGTTGCCCAGCGGCACGATGGTGAGCATTGCTGAAATAGCCTACTTGATATGGGATAGCGCGCTGTGGCGCTGGTCGCCGGGCGGGTATGCGCGGGTGCAGGGGGCGACACCAGAAATGGTGGACGTGCTAACCCCGGCCTCGGTCGTGCGGACGCTGGCCGGCGGGTACGCGCCGCAGGTGGATGGGTCGACGGCCGGGCTGTAATCTCCTTACCTTCACAAACAATAGCGTGAGTCGTTCTCATAACTGAACCCCAACCACCAACTCGCAATTGGAGGCAATTGGTGCTTGACTCTCTATACTGTTTGTCATACACTATGCGGCATATGAGATACGACACACAGGCCCGTGCGAGAAACTGATGAATGACGATTTGTTCGAGAATCTAAGGCTGGAATTGCGGCGGGGGGCACTCATCGTGGCAGTGCTGGCGCAGCTGCGCGAGGAGCAGTATGGCTATACCCTGCGCAAGGCGCTGAGCGACGACGGGCTGGAGATTGAAGAAAGCACGCTCTACCCGCTGCTGCGGCGGCTGGAGAGCCAGGGCCTGCTCGCCAGCGAGTGGCGCGAGGAAAACAAACGCAGCAAGCGCTTCTATCACCTCTCGCCCGACGGCGCGGTGATCTTGAAGCAACTATTGGCCGAGTGGCATGTCATCAACGCATCCATCACGCGGATGCTGGCGGAGGGCTAAGCAATGGAACTGGTCGACAAGTACGTGCAAGCGGTGAAAGAGTATTTGCCCGATGGGCAGCAGAACGACATCGCGCGGGAGCTGGCGGAAAACATCCGCGCGCAGATGGATGACCGGGCCGAGGCGCTGGGCCGGCCGTTGACGGAGGCCGAGCAAGAAGCCATCTTGAAGCAGATGGGCAACCCCGCCCTCGTGGCCGGGAAGTACCAAACCGACCCCATGCGCCTGGTGTTTGGGCGCGAGCTAATCGGGCCGGTGCTGTTCCCGATCTACGCCCGCGTGCTGCTCATCAGCTTGCCGCTGATGGTGCTCGGCAACTACTTAGCGGCCCTGTTCATGCGCACCAGTTTCGGCGACACCGTGGCGAGCATGGCGCTTAAGGCCCTGACGCAGTTCGCCATCATCACCGGCATTTTCATGGCGGCCCAGGCGCACCTGACGCGCTACCCCGACCTATGGGACCCGCGCGACCCCAGCGCGCCTGTTATGCCGCGCCCGAATCAGAAGCTGGTGTCGCGCACGCAGTCGCTGTTCGAGATCATCCTCATCGTGGTCTTCGTCGGCATCATCCGTGCGTTCCCGGCCGAGGCGCCGGTCTTCGTAGCCGACCTGGGTTTTCGGACGGTGTGGAGCTACGGCTACTGGTCATTCTTCGGGCTGACGCTGGCGAGCGTGGTGCCGCCGGTGATCGCGCTGTTCTGCCCGAGCTGGTTTGTGTTTCGTGCGGCGGCGCGCGTGGTGATTGATGCCGCCTGGATCGGCGTACTGCTGACCCTGCTGGCCGTAGGCACCGCGCCCGTGGACAACCCCTTGACCCAAGCCATCAACACCTGGCTGCCCTGGAGCATCGGCGCGGTGGCGGTGGCCTCGATGGTAGAACTAGGCTACGACCTGTGGAAACTGAACCAGGCGTGGCGCTTGAGCAAGGCGCGCTAGTGGCGTGACCTGGCCGACACGCCGCTAGGGGCGGCAATCAAAGCGCGGGGTGGTCGGTTGAACCGA
>JAYUUW010000329.1:0-3867 GCA_043754665.1 Anaerolineales bacterium
CGCGCCGTTGCCGTCCACACGGCCCGCGGCCAACGCCTGCCCTGCGCCGCCGTCGTCGCCAACCTCACGCCCTGGGCGCTCGCCGGCCTCCTTGGCGAAGCCGCCCCCGCGCCGCTCCAGCGCGAGACCCGCACCCGCCCGCCGACCTGGGGGGCCTTCACCCTTTACGTCGGCCTCGCCGCCGACCGCCTGCCGCCGCTGGCCGCGTCGCATCATCAAGTCGTCCTCGACCCCACGCGTCCCCTCGGCGAGGGCAACTCAGTCTTCATCTCCCTCTCCGACGTTGCTGACGGGGCCCGCGCGCCCGCCGGCCATCGCGCCGCCACGCTCTCCACCCACACCGTCGTTGCCCCGTGGTGGAAGCTGCACACCGACTCGCCCGCCGCCTACGAGGCTCACAAAGCCGCCTACGCCGAGCGTCTCCTCTCCGCCGCCGAGCAGGTCATCCCCGGCCTGCGCGCCGCTGTGCGCCGGGCCTTGCCCGGCTCACCGGTCACCTTCCAGCGCTTCACCCGCCGGCCGCTCGGCATGGTCGGCGGATTCCCGCAAACGTCGCTCTTCGCCGCCCGCGGCCCGGCCACCGGCCTCGCCAATCTCTGGCTCGCCGGCGACTCGGTCTTTCCCGGCCAGTCCACGGCCGGCGTCACCCTCAGCGGCTGGCGCGTTGCCACCGCCGCCCTGCGCGCGCTGCATCGGCCGCGCCTCGCCGCCACCCCGGCGGCACGCGAATCAAAAAGGCGGCGTCAGTTGGGCTGACACCGCCTTCGGTAAGTCTGAACCTGGCGCTACGGGAGGCCGTGCGCCGCCTGTTCGCTCACCGCCCACAACCGCTCTTGCAGCGCCTCGTCATACGTCAGCTTGGCCGATGGGGTGGGGCGCTTGTCCACGAAATATTGGCCGGTCACGCCCGCCACGCTGTCATCTGCCGCCAGGTACACCGGCGTCTCCGCGCCGCGTTCGAGGCTATCGCCGCCGCCGCCCCAGCCGGTCTTCAACAGGTTGGTGCGGATCACGCCCGGATGCAGCGCGTTCACCGTCACACTGCTGCCCGCCAGCCGCCGCGCCAGAGCGTAAGCGTACAGCACATTGCACACCTTCGAACGCCCGTAGGCGCTGTAGCCGTCGTACTGCCGTTCGCCTTGCAGGTTGTCAAAGTCCACCGGCGCGCCGCGATGCACGTTGGAGCTAACGATCACAATCCGGCTGGGCGCGCTGGCCTTCAAGCGGTCGAGCAGGGCGTTGGTCAGAACGAAGTACGCCAGGTGGTTGACTGCCCAGGTCGCCTCCAGGCCGTCGGCCGTTAGCGTGCGCGTGTTCATGAACACACCCGCGTTGTTGATGAGCACATCCAGCCGGGGGTAGCGTTCCAATACCTGCCGCGCCAACCCGGCCACCGCCGCCGCAGTGCTCAGGTCCGCCGCGAGGCTGTCGAGCGTGCCGTCTGTCTTGCGCCGCAGGTCTTTAGCCGCCGCCTCGGCTTTGGCCGCGCTGCGCCCGTGCACAATCACGTGCGCGCCGTGCCGGGCCAATGCCGCGGCCGTGGCCCAGCCAATGCCGCCCGTGGCCCCTGTTACCAGAATGACCTTGCCTTGCGCGATCATTGGCGCGCCTGGGCCTCCCGCGCCTGCTTCAAAAGTGCCAGCCGCAGCAGGTTCAGCGCCGCCGTGCCCGCCCAGCGCACCGCCAGCGCCGGGTGGCCGCCAAAGCCAAGCGTCTGCTTCTCCACGCCGGTCGGCCCAGCCAGCGCGATCTCCAGCCGGGGCGTCTCGGGCGGCAGAACCACAACCAGACCTAGGCCCCACTCCGCGCCGCTGGCTTGCCGCGCCGTTGTTGCCAGGTCACTGGCCGTGCCTGCCGCGTCCGCTTGGCTTTCCAACGCCTTTTGCGTTGGCCCGGCCGTTGCGCTGGCCGCCAGCCGTTTGGCGATGTCGCCCTGGGTGCCGGTCTCCAGCACGGCCACGGTCTGCCCGGCGGCGGTCAGCAGTTCGCCGGCCCGGTCTTCAATGCTGGTTGTGCCCTCGGCGTAGATGTAGTCGCCCAGCCGCTGCTTCAGGTCGTCCGCCACAGGGGCCATCAGGGCCTCGGCCGCTTCCACCGTGGCCGCCTTGGCCGTGATGCGAATGTCCGTCTGCCCCGGATGCGCCGCCAGCCCCACGGTGGGGTTGCTCAGCAGTTCCAGGTCACCCATCTTGGCGTCAATGGTGCTCTCGCCGATGCCCACCGTTCGCAGGGTGCGCGTGCGGATCACGGCATCGAGCGCGAACCGCTGGCGCAAGTACGGCGTGACCGCGTGCTCCAGCATGTACTCCAGCTCGCGCGGCACGCCCGGCAGCGAGATCAGCACGCCCTCGGGATACTCCACCGCGAAGCAGGGCGCAGTGCCGACCGGGTTTTCGAGCGCCAGTGCGCCGGCGGGGATGTATGCCTGCTTGCGGTTGTTCTCGGTCGGCTTGCGGCCATACCGCTCAAAGCGCGTCTCAATCTGCTGCCACAGTTCCGGCCGGAATTCCAGGTCCACCCCGAACGCCAGCGCAATCGCCGCCCGCGTCGGGTCGTCCACCGTTGGCCCCAAGCCGCCGCTCGTGATCACCACATTCGACCGCCGCCGGGCCTGGTCCACCTGCGCTACAATCCGGGCCTCGTTGTCGCCCACGGCGCTCATCCACCATAGGTCGATCCCCAGGTCGCGCAGCACCCGCGCGATCCGCGCCGAGTTGGTGTCCGTAATCTCACCGAGCAGCAGCTCAGTGCCAATGGCAATGATTTCAGCATTCATGTGGTTAGAAAGGCGAACGTTACGGCCGGCGGCGCTGCCCGTAGAGCAGCTCTTCACGGATACGCATATCGGTGCTGCGGATTTTCAGCGCCAGGTCGGCCGCCAGGTTCCGCATCAGCCGGTAGCCCAGTTGGGGATAGGTGTCGCACAGCAAGATCAGCTTGTCGCGCGGCGTGATCAACAGTTGGGTGTTGTTGGCCGCGCAGCGCGCGGTGGCCGAGCGCAGCCCCTGGTCGACCAGCGCCACCTCGCCAAAGTTCTGTCCGCGCCGCAGCGTGGCAATCGTCACCGGCCCGCTGCCCTTAGCATCGTCGCCGCCCACCAGCGCCGGGTCGACCTGTATGTCGATCTCGCCCTGCGCAATGATATAGAGCTCGTCGCTGGCCGCGTTTTCCTCAAAGATGATGTCGCCGGCCTTGCACCGCCGCTCCTGGCACAGGGCGGCCACCAGCTCGAGCTGGGTGGGGGTCAGCTCATAAAAGATATCGACTTGTTTCAGGATGGTAGCGAACGACATCGCTTCTCCGCGCGCTCTTACGTGGGCCGCCAAAAGTGTAGCACACATCGCTTTGAACTGCCGTCGCCTTCACCGGCGGCTGTGGCGCGCGGCCAACTACGCTATACTTTGCCGTGCACTCACACCGCTAGGAGGTGACCCCGATGCGCATTGGGATGCTGGTTGACATGTACAAGCCGAATATGAGCGGCATCACCAACTACGTGGCCCTCAACAAGAAAGTGCTGGAGGGCCTCGGGCATCAGGTGTTCGTCTTCACGTTCGGTGATCTGGACTATGACGACGACGAATTGCGGGTGGTACGCTCGCCGGGCATGCCCATCAACCTGAACGACACGGGCTTCAACCTGTCGTTTCGCTACAACCGCGCCGCCCAACGCAAAGTGCGCACCATGGATGTGATCCACGTCCATCACCCGTTCCTGAGCGGCCCGCTGGCCCTGCGCTATGCTCAGCGGCGCGGCATTCCCGTCATCTACACCAACCACACGCGTTTCGACCTCTACGCCCAGCACTATCTGCCCGCCATCGTGCCAGAAGCCGTGGGGCTAGCCATCCTCAAGGCCTATTTGCC
>JAYUUW010000330.1:0-2684 GCA_043754665.1 Anaerolineales bacterium
CCGGGTCTAGCTGCGCCAACAGCGCCGCCTCATCCGCCTGGGTCACGTCCTCCTGCCGCTGATACAGGAGCCGTCCGTCTGCCGTCCAGCCCAGGATGATGATGTTGCCCGCGCCGTCCACCGTGCGCCCTTCGCCGGTCTTTAGATCGATGAGCCGCAGGTCAATATGCAGCGGGTTGAGCCGTTCAATCGCCGCGAAATAGCGCCCGTCCGCCGACACCGCCTCCGGCTGCAGCGCCACCCAGTTGTTCTTGATCGCCACCGGCAGCGTGTCGGCGGACCGCTCCAGCGCTGTCCGCGCGCCGCATCGATAGGCCAATCCGTTGAGGGCTTCGCGGGGCAGGGTCGTGGCGGCTTCGAGCAGGGGTTCTACCAGCGCCGCCCAGGCCCGCAGCAGGTCTGGCCCTGGCTGGCCGGTCGCCGCGCCCAGCCAGGTGGCCGGGTTCGTCGCCGTGGGCAACGTCGCCAGCAGCGCGCCGTCTACACTCGCCGGCTGGCCCGCCAGCGCGTAGTCGAGCAGCGCCAGCGCCTGCTGCTGGTCGGCCAGGCGCGTGGCGGCATCCGGCGGCCGCAGCGTCCACAGACTTTGCGGCGCGCGATAGGTCTCAGGGCTGGGCGTGTATTCCAGCGGGGCGGCCAGCCCCAGCCGTACCTCGGCCCGCGCCACCAAAGCCGCTGTGAAATCGTCGCCCCGGTGGTTGGGGATCACCCGCGGTGAGGCCAGCGCCAGCAGCGCCTGCACGGTCAGCGCATGCAGCATGGCGTGCTGCGCGGTGGCGTCGTGAGGCCGGCCCGCGCT
This sequence comes from Anaerolineales bacterium, assembly GCA_043754665.1. Taxonomy (GTDB): domain Bacteria; phylum Chloroflexota; class Anaerolineae; order Anaerolineales; family UBA6663; genus JADZEK01. Next base: position 800 of record JAYUUW010000330.1, read on the forward strand.
GAGCGGCGGAGGCAGACGGATCAGCGATGTCCCCGGCTCCAACTCCGCTGGAGGCAAGAGGTCGAACGTGGCCGGGTAGGGGGCGCGGCCCGCCGCCGGCTCCCAGGTTGGTCGGGTGGGGCGCAGCGCGTCGTCGGCCCGCAGGCCGGCCACATCCACCGTGACCACCCGCCAGCGGGGGCATTGCCAAATGGCACACGCCGCGATCAGGTTGCGATCCAGTTCGGCTAACAGGGACTGGAAGAGCGCCGTATCACTCGGAGGAAAGTTGGCGCGTACGCGCTCGCCCTGCCAGGCGGTGTGCGCAGTGAACGGCCCGCTGTCCGGCCGCAGGCGTTCCCACAGCCCCGGCCCCAGATTGCGGTAGCGCTGCATATAGTCGAACACATAGCGCGCGCCAGCCGCGTCGATATAGGTTCGTTGGAGCTCAGCCTCGAACACATTGTCCGCCACCAGCCGCAAGTCGGTCAGCGTGGGCGGCTCAGTGCTCGGCTGCAGGTGCGCGGCGGGCAGAGGTGCGGGCAGCCCCTGCGCCACCTCGGCCGCCCGCGTTTGCCGCCAGGCCGCGTCGTCGGCCTGCATGGCCACTACCACATCCACTGCGCCCGCCAGCGACTGCGCGTCTTCGTAGGCGGCTTCTTGCGCCACCTGGTCGCGCAGTTGCGCCCAGCCCTGCCGCGCTGCCAGCCACGCGCCCAGGGCCGCGCCGCTGATTGCCAGCAGGGCCAGCACCACCCCGCGCCAGGTCACTCGCCACCGCCGCCGGGGTTGGGGCGCTGGCCGCTCGGTGCGCGGCATGGCCTGGCCCGCCGCCTCTTCAGGGATGTCGGCCAAGGTCCATTCCAGTTCGGGGCGCGGTGGGCGCGGCTTGCTCATGCTCAGTGCGGGTCGCTTGACCTTCCTACGCTGGCGCGGGCGGGGTGCATGTGATCATAAGCCCACCGGGCGGCTTCGTTGGCTGGAAGCCGCCCGGCGCACTGGCGGCGAACGCGGTTAGTCGTCGAATGGAATGGGCGGATAGTTGCCGCCGCTGAAGGCCGTGTCGGGCTTATCGAAGTCGCCCATCAGCGCCCGCCGGCGCGGCGTCAGTTCTACGGGCGTAGGCCCGGCCTCGTTGGTCGTGGGAGAGTGGTGGGTCATCATTAGCATGGTCCTTCGCGGCGGCCTACTTGACGTAAGGCAGCACCTGCTCGGCCAGCAGGTCCAGCGCTTCCATATCGGCCGTGTCCACCCAGTGCAGCATCAACTCATCCACGCCCGCCGCGGCCAGGGCGTTGATCTGGTCGATCACCTCGGCCGGTTCGCCCACCAGCGCGTTCCAGCCGGTGCGCAGCTTCTGCCGGATCTCTTCCAGCGGCGCGGTGGTGAACTCGGTGACAAAGCGGCGATAGCCCGCCGCCCGCCGCTCGTTCTCGGCCGCGTCGCGCCCGCACAACACGAACACCGAGTTGGTGCGCTTGACGGCCTTGGGGTCGCGCCCCGCCGCCCGCACCATGTCATCCAGGATCGCCGAGCGCTCGCGGAAGCCGTCCGGGCTCAGGCTGTCGCCGTTCCAAATGTCGGCATACTTCGCCACCAGCGGCAGCGTGCGCTTCAACCCGCCGCCGCCGATGAGCAGGCGCGGGCCGCCGGGCCGGGTGGGGCGCGGCAGCAGCACGGCTTCGTTCAGGTTGTAGTACCGCCCGGCAAATGTCACCGGCGCGTCTGAGCGCAGCAGTTGCGTGATGACCTCCAGCCCTTCTTCCAGCCGCGCAAACCGGGTGGCGTTGTCGCCCAGCGAATAGCCAAAGACCTCATGTTCGCGCACGTTCCAGCCCGCGCCGATCCCGAGCACCATCCGGCCGCCGCTCAGGTCGTCCAACTGGCTGGCTTGCCGCGCCAGCAT
>JAYUUW010000331.1:0-2314 GCA_043754665.1 Anaerolineales bacterium
ACCCAGGCCTGAAGGTGCGCCTGCAAATAGGCCCGCATTTGGTCGAGTTCGGGCGCTGCCAGCTGGTGCTGGGCGGTTTCTAACTGCCAGAGGGCATCCAGCTCCAGGGCCAGATGGTCGTCAGGGATTTTGTTGAGCCAGGGGGAGGTCAGCCCCAGCAGGGCGTAGAGGGCGCGCATGGTTTCGGTGGCGGCGCCCATGAGGTGCGGCCCGTCGAGGTAGACCGAGGCGTAGGGCGGGGCCACCAGCGCGCCGGGGCCGACAAACAGGCGGTTAAAACAGAACTCCACCGCGGACCAGTCGTCAACAGTGGGGGCGGGGGCGGGCGCAGCGGCCGCGAGCGCCAGGTAGGCGGCGCGCAGCTCAGCGCCGGTGGCAGCGAAGAAGAAGCGGCTGAGGGCTTGCAGTTGGTCGAGTTGAGGGAGCATTCAGATTCCAGTCGGCTGGCCGAGTACTTGTGTCGCCATTCACAAATACTCTACCAGTCGCGCTGCCCGAATGCATACCGCCCTCCGACAGTTTTTGGCTTACCCGGTCGGGTAGTCTTGCGCCTCACCCGCCCGGGTCAGCAGGCCTTTGCGGGTAGCATAGGCCGCCAACTGCGTGCGGTTCTTCAGACGCAATTTTTCGAGGATGTTCTTGATATGCGCCTTAACGGTGTTGACCGAAATGTTGAGTTGGACGCCGATGGCCGGGTTGCTGACACCGGCCGCCGCCAGGCGCAGCACGTCCCATTCGCGGGTGGTGATGAGGGCTACGACGTCCTCATAGCGGCCGCCGCCGAAACCGGCATTTTTGAGCACCCGCGCCGCCGTGGCCTGGGTAATCGCCACTTCGCCGCGCGTCACCCCTAAGACCAGGTCAAACAGCTCGTGCGCATCCAGGTTTTTAAGTAGATAGCCGGCCACGCCCAGGCGGATGGCCTGCTCGAGATGCTCGTCGGTCTCCGAGGCGGTCAGGATGACCACGGCCGTGGCGGGACACTTCTCCCGAATTTGCCGGGCGGCCTGCAGGCCATCGAGGTGCGGCATGAGAATATCGAGCAGGACCAGATCGGGCGTCAGCCGCTCGCACAAGGCCACGGCTTCGGCGCCCTGCTCGGCCTCCCCGACGACCGTCATGAGATCGGGGCGGGTATTGATGAGCGACACCAGCCCCTGCCGAAACAAGCGATGATCGTCGGCGACGATGGTGCTAAGCGGGAGAGGTTTGGGGTTGGGCATGGAGGGTGTCCGTAGGCGCTAAGGCCGCGCGGTCGGCGAGGGGCAAACATAGGGTCAGTTGGGTTCCGCGCCCGGGGGCGGAGTGAATCTCCAACCGGCCATTGACGCTGGCCGTGCGTTCCCGCATGGATGTCAGGCCAAAGTGCTTCTTAAGGGATTTTTCGACCAGGCCGACGCCATCGTCCCGGATTTCCACGCGCAACTGGCCCTCGCCTTGGGCGAACTTGACCCAAACGTGGCGGGCCTGGGCGTGGAGCCGGACGTTGGTGAGGGCTTCTTGGACGATGCGCACCAGTTGGACCTCGCACAACGACGCCAGTTTTACCGGCGTGGCGCTGTCGTGCTCGACATGGATGCCGAGGCCGGTCTGAGCGCCAAACTCATCCAGGTACTCAACCAGAAAGTTGATCGCCTCCCCGTCTTGGGAGAGGGCGGTGCGCAGGTTGAGGATGTTTTCGCGCACTTCGGCCTGGGCCTCGCGAATGCGCTGGCGGGCGCGCTGCAGTTCGGCCAACGTTTCGGGGATCTTCTGCTGCTCGACCAGGGACTCGAGCGACTGCATTTCCAGGCTCAAGAACCCCAAGATTTGCGACAGGCCATCGTGCATCTCGCGGGCCAGCCGAGCGCGCTCTTCCACGATGGCGCTTGACTGAATTTGCGCTGTCATGGCGGCATGCTCAATGGCAATTGACATCTGCTGCGCGATGCTTTCCAGGACGATGCGCTCCGACAGGGTAAAGGGCCTCGCGGCCGGACGGCTCACCCACAGTTGGCCGATCATGGCCTCGTTCATCTCCAGCGGAATAGGCAAGACCTGGCTGGCGGCCTGAATGGGCCAAGGGAAGTCAGCCGCGGCGGCGGTGCCCGCCGGGGGCGGGGTGTACAGCCAGTCGGCTTTCTCCAGCGCGCCGCCGCCCCCTTGGAAGCGGATGCGGAATTGCCCGGCCTCCGGTTCCCATAAGCCCAGGACGGCGGCCTCGGGCTGCGTCAGCGCGCCGACCGAGGTCATCGCGGCCAGCAGGATTTCGTCCGTCTCCATGCCGTTGGAAATCCACCGGCCCAGATCGACCAGCGTGTTAACCCAGTGCTGG
>JAYUUW010000332.1:0-4534 GCA_043754665.1 Anaerolineales bacterium
AAGAAACAATTGGGGCAGAGCTTTTTGGAGGATGAGAGCGCGCTGGAGAAAGTGGTGGCCGCCGCCGAATTGCAGCCCACCGACACCGTGCTGGAGATCGGCCCCGGCCTGGGCTCGCTGACGCGCCACCTGGCCCGCGCCGCCCAGCGCGTGATCGCGGTGGAGATCGACTCGGGGCTGCTGGCGCCGCTGGAAGAGGTCTTGCAGCCGTATGACAACGTGGATGTCATTCTGGCCGACATCCTGCGGCTCGACCTGGCGAAGGTCGCAGGGCTGGCCCCGGGCTACATCGTGGTCGCCAACATTCCGTACTACATCACCTCGGCCATTGTGCGGCATCTGGTGGAGGCGGCGGTGCGCCCGGCCCGCATTGTGCTCACGGTGCAGCGCGAGGTGGCCGAGCGCATGGTGGCCCAGCCCGACGACATGAACATGCTGGCCGTTAGCGTGCAGTTCTACACCGTGGCGCGCGTGGGGGCCAAGCTGGCGGCCGGGGCGTTCTACCCGCGCCCCGACGTCGACTCGGCCATCATCCGGCTGGATGTGCGGCCTACGCCAGCCGTGGCGGTACCCAGCGTGGAAGGCTTCTTCCGGGTCGTCAAGGCCGGGTTCAGCCAGAAGCGCAAGCAATTGCGCAACTCGCTGGCCGGCGGGCTGCAATTGGAGCATGCCGAGGCCGACGCGCTGTTGGCCGCCGCCGGCATCGACCCGCAGCGCCGCGCTGAAACCATGACCCTGCCCGAGTGGGCGGTGGTCGCCAACGCGTGGCAGACTATCAGCGCGGCCAACCCCTAACCGGCCGGCGGGTCGGGGCCGCTTGCCACACTTCTCCCCTGAATTTATACTGGACCGTGTGCCCGTGATGTGCCCATCTGGGCCGCCCTAACCGCATGCTGCCATCCTTCCTCCGCTCGCACGGTCCGTTTCGCGTTGCCCTGTATCTGAGTCTGGGCCTGCTGCTGTTGTATGGCGGCGCGCTAGCGGCTTTCGGTCAGGCGCCAGCGCTGCGCCTCCAGGCCACGGGCGGACTCATGAACGTGACCGGCTTGCTCGGGGCGGCTGGGCTGGGCTGGGCCGCGCGCGCCACCTCCACCGACACCCCGGCCGCCCGCCGCATTCGGTGGGCCTGGAGCCTGCTGGCCGTGGCCCTCCTGTGCTCGGTGTTGGGCGATGGGGTGCGGTCACTGGTCGCGTTGACCGATCCGACCTGGCCCTTTCCCGTCATCGCCGACGTGTTTAACCTGGCCTTTTACCCGCTGTTCATCGGGGCAATCGTGCTGCTGCCCAGCGCTCCGGCGGCGCGCCTCCAGCGGCTCAGGCTGCTGGCCGATATCGGCATCTTGCTGGTTGGGTCGGGACTGATGCTGTGGGCCTTTTGGCTGGGGCCGGAGGTGGCGGCCGGGGTGGCCGCGCCTGACCGCGTGCAATATGCCCTGGCCTACCCCCTCGGCGACTTAGCGCTGCTGTTTGCGCTGGCGGTACTGCTGCGGCGGCGGCTCGAAGCCCGCGAACGCCCGCTGCTGCTGTTGGCGCTGAGCACCCTCGTCCTGCTCTTCACCGATCTGTTGTTCGGCTGGCAAGCCATTCAAGCCACCTATCGCACCGGCTATCTGCTCGACCTGGGCTGGCTGGTGAGCTACGCGCTGCTAGGCCTGGCCGGCGTGGCGCAGGTGGTGCAGCCGATTGCGGCCGAGGTGGGCGAGCCCTACGCGCCGCCGGCGTGGATGAGCGACCGCGTGCGCACCGGACTGCTGTACCTGCCCTATGCCGTACTGTTCGCGGCCTTTGCGCTGCTGCTGTGGGGCCGCAACCACTTGGTGATGCTCAACTTTGCCACACTCGGGGCAGGGGTGGGCGGCATCATGGCGCTGGTGGGGCTGCGCCAACTGCTCACGGTACACGAAGCGCGGCAGACGCTGTTGGCCGAGCAGCACCGCCGCGCCACCGACGGTGTGCTGCTGGCGCTCTCGCGGCGGCTGCTCACGGCCGGCACTGAGGCTGAGGTGGCACAGGTGGCCGTGGCCGTGGCCAGCGAGGCCCTACGCGCCGACCTGGGCCTAGTGGCGCTGCCCGATCATGCCGGCCGCCTGGCGCCGCTGGCCACGCACGGCTGGCCGCCTGCCGCGGTCCCGGGCTTGGTCTTCAGTCCGGGCGACCACACGCCCGCCAGCCTGGCCGCCGAGACCCGGCTGCCGGTTGTCGCGGGCGACCGAGCGGGCGACGGCGACTTGGCCCTGTCGGCCAAAGCCGTGGGCGTGGTGGCGGCGCTGAGCGTGCCCATGGAAATGGACGGCCGCCTGATTGGCGTGGTGGCGGTGCACAGCCGCACGCCGCGTCGCTTCACGGACGACGAGACGCGGCTGTTGACCCTGGTGGCGAACCAGACCGCCGCCGCGATTGAAAAGGCCCGCCTGTTCGAAGTCACCCGCCGCCAGTTGGAGGAGCTGACCGTGCTGCACGCCGTGGCCACGGCCGGGGCGGAGGCCACTGACGCCGATCAGTTGATCGAGCGCGTGACGGCCATCGTCGGCGACCGGCTGTTCCTGCCGCACCTGGGCGTCATGCTGGTCGTGCCGGGTACCGGGCTGCTGCGCTCGCACCCCTCCTACCGGGGCGACGCGGGCTTTGTCACGCCGCTGGGGCAGGGCATTACCGGGCACGTGGCGCTCACCGGCCAGCCGGCACGCGTGGCCGATGTCAGCGGCGATCCGCGCTTCGTGGCGGTCGAAAGCGGCACCGTCTCTGAAATATGCGTGCCGCTACGCGTGGGCGACCACATCATCGGCGTGCTCAACGTGGAAAGCCCCCAGCCCGCGGCCTTCAGCGAGGCCGACGAGCGGCTGTTGATCACCATTGCGCGCCAAATCTCCACGGCGCTCGAAAAGCTGCGGCTGTTCGAGCGGCTGTTCCAGGCCGAGCAGCAGCGCGCCGGCGAGTTGGAGGCCGTGCGCCAGGCCAGCCTGGGGCTGACGGCCAGCCTCGACCTGCAAGCGGTGCTGCAGGCCATTCTGCAAAGCACGCTGCGGCTGGTGGCGCAGTCGCACGAGGCCTTCATCTTCCTCTATCACGCCGGGTCAGGCGGGCGGCTGACCTATGGCGCGGCGCGGGCGCGGTCGGGCCAGCCGGCCGAAGACTGGGAAGCGCGCACCGGCGGACTGACCCAGACCGTGGTGCGCACGGGCGAGATCATCCTGGTGCCCGATTTGCGCCAGCATCCCTTGTTCGCGTTAGCGCCGCCGGAGTGGGGCGGGGCGCTGGCTGGGCTGCCGCTGAAGATTGGGTCGCGGGTGGTGGGCGTGATGAACGTCAGCTACCCGGAGGCGCGCCAGTATTCCGAGTCGGAGCTGCGGGTGCTGCGGCTGCTGGGCGACCAGGCCGCGATTGCGATTGAGAACGCGCGGCTGTTCGAGGCCGAGCGCGCTGCCCGGGAGCAGGCCGAAGCCCTGCGCGAGGTGGCGGCCACGCTCAACACCAGCCTCGACCGCGAGCGGCTGCTGCACCTGATTTTGGAGCAGTTGGCGCGGGTGGTGAAGTTCGACAGCGCCTCGATCATGCTCTTCACCGGCGAGCGCCTGGTGCTGGCGGCGCACAGCGGCTTCCAGCACCCCCTGCAAACGGATTTGGCCTTTACCGACTTTCGCCATCTGCAGGATGTGATTGAGCAGGGCCGCCCGGTCATCATTCCCGATACCAGCGCTGACCCGCGCTGGAAGCCGATGGCGGGGGCCGAGTACATTCGCTGCTGGCTGGGCGTGCCGCTGGCCGCGCAGGGCCGGGTTATTGGCCTGCTGAACCTCGACAAAGAAACGCCGCGCTTCTACACCGAGCGCGAAGCCGAGCTGGCCGCCGCCTTTGCCAACCAGGCCGCCGCCGCCATCGAGAACGCCCGCCTGTTCGAGGCCGAGCGCCGCCAACTGAGCCTGGCGCAGGTACTGCAAGCCGTGGGCGCGCTGCTGACGGCGCAGATGAGCCTGGACGAAGTGTTTGAGAATATCTTCAACCTGTTGGCGCAGGTGGTGGCCTACGATTGCGTGTCGGTGCAGTTGGTTGAGCCGCAGGGCGGCATGCGGCTGGCGGCCGGGCGGGGCTTTACCGATATGGAATTGGCGCGCGCCAATGTGCGCCGGGCGTCCGAACAGCAACAAAACGACCGGTGGCTCACGCAGCCGGTCACCACCATCGCCGACACGGCCGCTGACCCGCGCTGGGTTCAAATGGGCGCGGGCGAACCCATTCGTTCGTGGATCGGCGCGGCGCTTATTGTCAAAGGCGTGCTGGTCGGCATCCTGACCACCGATAGCAGCACGCCCAACACCTACGACGCCGCGGCCGGCGAGACGGTGCGGGCCTTCGCCAACCAGGCCGCCGTGGCGATTGAGAACGCGCGCCTATTTGAAGAGTCGCAGCGGCAGACGCGGGCGCTGGCCGGGCTGTACGACACGGCCCTGGCGACCGGCAGCGAGCTGGAAACCGAGGTGCTGCTGGAGCGTCTGTATATCCAGGTGCAGCAATTGCTGGCCCCCGACACCTTTGT
>JAYUUW010000333.1:0-1648 GCA_043754665.1 Anaerolineales bacterium
CATGAGAAACAGCCCGCCAAACGGCAAGGAAATGTTAAAAAACCGAAGTCTCGTACTCATAAGTGAAGTCTCGTACTCATACGAAGTCTCGTTGTAGTATTAGCGCTCCCATGTTTTTGTCAGAGTAGGCACTGACTTGGCTCGGTCAGCCATCGCTAACTGTCCAAAGGATAGCGCCAAACGCGCGCGGGGTCTTGAACAAAAACGACACCGCTTGAGCTTTGAGAAATCACCCACGACAGGCCAGGCGGAATTGGGCCACGAATTAGCACGAAGGGGATGAGGCGAGGGCCGGGGAGCTACGGCGTTTGGGAAGGGGTAGAGCCAATGATCGCTCGAAAGGGGAGCTACCGGGCCGCGCGAATTGACACGAATGGGTTTGGGTAAGGGCTTGGGGTTAGCCATTTCCCGCGCTATCAGGCGCACTCGGCCACGGTGGGGCCGGCGGCTGGGCCTGGCGGGCGATTTGGGCCGGGGTTTCGCCTACATAACGCTTGAGGGAGCGGGTGAGGTGCGGCTGGTCGGCATAGCCGGCCTGGGCCACCGTGTCGAGGATGGAGACGCCCTGCTGCAAGAGGGTCTGGGCCTGCTGGGCGCGCTCGATCTGAGTCACGGTGCCGTGGGTCAGGCCGGTGGCGCGCCGGAAGCGCCGCTGCACCGAGCGCAAGCTCAGGTCGGGCAGTTGGCCGGCGAGCGCGGCGGGCACCAGCGGCTCGGTGAACAGCAGGCCGCGGCGCGTCAACTGGGCCAGGAAGGTGTCGGCGTTCTCAAAGGTGGGGAATTGCCAGGCCGAGCCAGCGAGCCAGAAGCGCCCCACTCCGGCCTCGGGCAGGTCCACGCCCTGGTTGACCAACGTGCTGGCGGGCAGCGGGGCCAGCACTGTGCCTAGCTTAAACTGGAGGCCGAAGAACTCGGCGTGGGGCGGGACAGGCGCGAGCCACGCGCGCGTCTCGGGACCGCGCACGGTCAGGGTCAGCCCGCCGGGGCGGCGCATGACGACCATTTCCCAATGCGTCACGGCGCGCGAGATGAAGGTGACCGCCGCGCCGCTGACCGTGCGCCACACGCGCTCGACCGTCGGCGCGTCAGAGGCGCGCATCTCAAAATCAAAGCTCAGCGTTTCATTCTTCGGCATCGGCGGACAGTCTTAGCACGAATGCGCGTGCGGCACAACATTGGGCGGGCGAGGGGCGGGGAAACAAAACGGCCCCCTTCCGCCACGCCGGGCGGAAGGGGGCCGGGGCAGGTCGTTAGGCGTGCTGCTCTTCGCCCAGCGCGGCGGCGGGGCGGGCCACCTTGCCCTTGTCGGTGGCCGAGGCCAGGGCGGTGGCTTCGGCCGCGCTGCGCGACATCTCTTCCACGGTCTGCTGGTGCAGGCGCACCGCGCCGCGCGTGTCGCTGAGCTTGACGCGCGTGCCGGTCTGCTCGGCGACAGCCAGGCGCTCGGCGGCCAGCGGGATTTCGCTCGCGAACTGCGGCAGCCAGGGGGCCAGCGCCACCAGCATGTCGTCGGTGAGCTGCCAAATCTCTTCCGGCGTGCACACGGCCGCGGTCAGCGGGTCGTGCAGCATGGCCTGCTTCAGCAGGGTCACATCGCCAGACACGGCCGCTTCCATCGCCATCTCCTGCACGCGGATGCTGGCGGCGC
>JAYUUW010000334.1:0-11047 GCA_043754665.1 Anaerolineales bacterium
TGATGCCCAGGATGACGCGCGTTTCGGCCAGGGTGGTGACCTCGATGCGTTCGGTGCCGTCGGCGGTGGCAACTTCGTAGACGAAGGTGACGCCGGGCACCAGTGAAAAGTACGGGTGGTTGACGCCGGCCACAAAATTGGCGGGATCAATGACCGGGGCGTAGGGTGCTTCGGTCGGCGGCGCTTGGGTCGACGGCGCTGAAGTGGGGAGCGGCGTGACGGTGGGCGCGACCGGGGTGCGGGTCGGCGGGTCGGCGGTTGGGGGCGGGGTGGGGTTGGCGCACCCGGCGGCGAAGACGGCCAACAAGCTGATCGATGCGACAACAAGCCTCAGGTGCTGCATGGGGGTCTCCTTGGTTGATCCAGTGATAGGTTCACTGTAACAACCAAGGGATGAAGCGTTAGTGAAGCCGAGATGAAGCCCGCTTCACGTTGCGGTTGGGGGCGCCAAGGCGCTGGCCACGAATGAGCGGCATGGGGCGGCGGCGGGGCGGGCGGGGAAAAACCTTTGACACGAATCGCTTCGCGCGAATTGAGTGCACGAATTGGTATGCGGGAGTAAAGAGGCCGCGCCGGGGTCGGGAGAAGCTTAATCGGGAAGCTGGCCGAAGTAGCTGTAGGGGAAGAAGCCGCCGGCGGCGATGAGGCGGCTGAGGGCGGGCCGTGTGGCCCATTGGCAGGCCATGACTTCGGGGCCGAGGGCGGGGGCGCCGAGCGCGGCGCGGGTGACGGTGGCGAGCCACAGGTCTTCGAGGCGGTGGCCGAGCGGCAGGCGCTGCCAGCGGCGCAGGCCGGCCGGGGGCAGGGTGAGGCCAAGCTCTTCCTGGGTTTCGCGCTGGGCGGCGGCGAGGCTATCTTCGCCGGATTGGACGTAGCCGGCGGTGACGGCCCACACGCCGGGGGCCTCGGCGCGGTCGCGGGCGCGCTGCTGGATCAGGTAGTGGCCGGCCTCGTCGCGGATCCAGACGTGGACGACCAGATAGTAGTCACCGGCGGCGACGGGCGTGCCGCGCAAGGCGGTGCGGCCGGTGCGCTGGCCGGCGGCGGTGTAGAGGTCGAGGCGTTCCATGAGGGGTTGGAATTGGAGGTGGCAGCCCCCATTAGTTTGCCGCTTATGCCCCCGCCTGCAACTCCTCACGGATCACGCGGCGTAGGGTGTCTTCTAGCGGCTCCTGGCGCTGCTGCACAAACGCGCGCAGGGCGGCGTTGATGAGCGTTTGGTAGCTGCCACCCCCGGCGGCGTCCACCTGGGTGCGAAACCAATCTAAGGTATCTTCGTCGAGGCGGATGGTAATGCGGGTCTTGCCAGGGGCGGCGCGCACCACCGGCCCGCGCTTGCCGTTGCTGAAATCGTAGACCTTTTTCATGGGCACTTTCCAGGTCGAGCCTGGCTATACCAGTTGCTGTCACAGCCCATAGCGTATGCACAACTGGGCCTTGGGTCAAGGGTTTGGTCGCGCGGGGTGTATTTCAAACTGGGGGCGGGTGGTGCTATCCAAGCGTGCTCACGCTAAGGGCCGAGATTCCTCACCGGCCCGAGGGGAGCGCCAGGTCTAACGGCCTGAGGCCGGGTTCGGAACCCAAACAAAGCACGTTTGGGCAGGTGTGACAAATCCGGCGGCAGGGTGACGGCAGGCGGCTGTCTGAGCGGAGGGGCCGGCGCGCAGACGCGAGGTTTGGCCGATCGGGCCAGCTAAACGGCGCGGTTGCCGCCGGCGGCTTTCCCCTCATAGAGGGCCTCGTCGGCGGCGGCGAGCAGCGCGGGCAGGTCAACGGTGGCGGGGGTGAGGACGGCGAGGCCCAGGCTGATGGTCACAGCCAGCGGGCCGTGTTCGGGGCTGCTGGGCTGGAGGCTGGCGTGGTGCCGCAGGCGCTCGGCAGTGGTTTCGGCGCCGGCGCGCGTGGTTTCGGGCAGCAAGACGACAAATTCGTCGCCGCCATAGCGGCCAAAAATGTCGACCGTGCGCAGTTGGGTCTGGCAGCGCTCGGCCACGCCGGCCAGCACGGCGTCACCCAAGGCGTGGCCGTAAGTGTCGTTCAGCCCTTTGAAGTGATCTACGTCAAACATCAGGGCGGCCAAGGGCTGGCCAAACCGCTGGGCCCGCGCCACTTCGCGCTGGCCCAACTCAAAGAACCCGCGCCGGTTGTAGAGGTGGGTCAACTCGTCCACAATCGCCAGCCGCTGCACTTCGAGGTTGAGGCGCTCGAGTTCGATGTTTTTCTTGGCCAGGTCGCGCTGCAGCGTGACCAGCTCGTTGTTCACGCGGCTCAGGTCGTCATAGAGGTGCAGTTCGTGGGCGGGCGGGCGGCGGGTCCGGTCGGCCTGATCCTTAATTAGCCGCCGCAATTGGTCGCTCTGGTCGTTGTGGATGCCCGTCATGGCTTCAAAGAGCTGGCGGGCCTCCGTGCGCGACGGCGCGGCGAGAATCAGCAGGCGCTCATCGAGCACCACACCGGCGCAGTGGACCAAGATGAGGGTGTCGCCCTGCGGCAGGTCAAATTCTGTATCGAAGATGGTGTGGCGCGCGCGCAGCTCGACCACAAACGACAGCGCTTTTTGGAAGCTCGACGGGGCCACGACGAGCGGGAACGGCTTGCCCACCAGGTCGGCCTCGGCCAGGCCGAAATCATTGTGCAGGACGGTGACGATCAGGCCGTCCAGCGTGCACAGCAAGGCCAGGCCGGGGGCGGCCCTGTTGGCCAGCAGAGAGGGGAGGTCAGGCGGCGAGCCAGGCATTGGCGAGGGCGACGGCCTGGAGGGCGTTGCTGGCTGAGCCGTCGGCGCCGACCTGCCGCCACAGATTGGGCTCGATGTTAAATGGATAGCCGCCGGCCAAAATCTGGAGGCGCTGGTTGGTGGCGGCGGCGCGCACCTGCGTGATCAAGTCGGCGACGAGCTGGACATGGAAGACCATGGTGGCCGATATCGCCAACACATCGGCGTGGCGGGTGGCCAAGGCCGTGACCACGGCGGCGGCGGGGAGGTTGGAGCCCAGGTAGTAGGTGTCCCAGCCATCCATCTCAAAAAAGTCGGCCACCATGCGCAGGCCGATCTCGTGCAGCTCGCCGCCCACGCCCGTGGCGACCAGCCGCCGCCCATTTTTGGCCGTCGTGAAGATCTGGGGATAGAACTGCGACATGATGAGCTGCGTGGCGGCGGTGCAGTAGTGCTCTTCGGCCACCGTCATTTGGTTCACCTGCCAGAGCCGGCCGATTTCGTGCTGGCTGGGTTGGAAGATGTAGAGGTAAATGTCGCGCACGCTGGCGCCCTGCGCCACCGCCTCCAGAATGAGTTGGCTGCCCACCGATCGCTCGCCGCGCCGCAAGGCATCGAGGTAGCGCTGGGCCACCGCCGAGAGCGGCTGCGAGGCGTCGAAAGAGCTGGCGGGGTGAATGGGCGGGCGGGCTAATTGTTCCAGCCCCTGGGCGACGAAGATTTGGATAAGGGCGGCCGCCGCGCCGGGGAAGCGCTGCTGCAAGACTTCGCCTGTGATGGTGAGGCTCTCGGCCAGCTCGGGGATGGGGATGTTAAGCCCTAGAAAAAGAGCTTTGAGCCAGTCGATATAGGTCAGGAGCAGCGGTGGGCTGTTGGAGTTAATGGCCTGCGCCAGGTATTCGAGATGGTACTGAACATCTTGTACGCATTTGGCGCGGCCGCGCTCGCCATAGCGCGCCTCAAAGTCGGGGTGGCGCGCCCATTGCTCCGCCACGCTGTGCTGGGCGAGGTCGGCTTTCTGCGCGGTGATGGCGCGGCCGAGGGTTTCATTGAGCATGGGCGGCTTTCAAGCGACTGAGACGGACAACCGTCGAGGCGGGTGAAACGGATTAGGGAGATTATAGCGTAATGGCGGCTAAACCCATCCCGGCCGCCGCAACCGACGCCCACCCGGCACACCGGCGCGCCTGTCGTCGCGTACAATAGCCGCCTGCCGCTGTCGAGCGCGGCGGCTGGCAAGGCTAACGGTTCGACAACTTTGCGCCCAGGGAGGGTGAAATGACGACACATATTCTGCCGAAACGGCTGGCCGGGCTGGCCGGGGCGGCGCTGGTGCTGGCGGCGTGCGGCTTGGTTGGCACGCCGGCGGTGGCGCCGCCGCCCGTGACCCAGGCGCCCGCGACCGCAGCGGCGACCGAGCCGCCCGCGACCGACGAGCCGGCCACGGAGGCCCCGACCGAAGCGGCGACTGACGCGCCCACGGATGAGCCGCCGCCGACGGACGCCGACGTGGCTACGATGGTGCCGCTCTTGTGGAATGGCTACATACCGCCGTTCACGGTGGAGGAGCTGTGCGGGCTGCTGACGACCGAAGAGATCAACCTGATCTTGGAATGGGAATGGCAGTTGGCGACGGGCTTTTCCAACGCCAGCGGCTGCGTGCACGACACGGTGGACCTGCACACCGGCGCGCTGGTGCGGCTGACCAACACGCCGTTCAGCGAGGATGAGTTTCGCGGCTTCTACCCCGAGGCCATGGACCTGGATGGCATCCTGCTGGGCGACGCCTACGGGCGCGGCCGGCTGGATGCCATTTGGATTGAGGTGACCGGGCTGAACAACCTGCACCTGGAAATCTTCGCCACGCCCATCACCGAGGAGCAGTCGCTGGCGCTGGTCGAGGCGGTGTTTCCCCCGCTCGCGCCTTAGGCGCGGCCGAGCGTGAGCATAAGGGCCTGGCTGATGCCAGGCCCTTATTTTGATTCCGGGCAGTGGGATGGCGCGCTGGCTAGAACCCCTTGGTTTGCAGCCAGGCCAGGCTGTCGGCGGCCAGCACCTGCCAGCCGCTGTCGATGGTGAGCGAGTGGCCGCGGTCGGCATACTCTTTAAGCTCGGTGACGGCAGGCGACGCCTTGCGGTAGACGCGCAGCGTGCTCTTGACCAGCACCGGCGGCACCGTGTTGTCCGCGCCGCCGGAGATGAGCAGCAGCGGGCCGCGCGTGGCGTTGGCGGTATTCACCTTGGTGGCAGCGTTGGGGTTGAAGGTAGCCGTGGCGGCCTGGAACAGCGGGCGGCCGGGGGCCGGCATGGCGTATTGCGCGTAGAGCGCGTGCGCCTCGGCCTCCGGCACGGCGTTGGTGAAGCCGAACCGGAACTGCGCCTCGGTCAGCATGACGGCGCGGCCCCGGTTGCGGGGTTTGCCCAGCACCGGGAAGGCCGACTTGAGCGCCGAGAGCGGCAGCTCGGGCACGCCCTTGATCGGGGCCGGGTCGAGGGCGATGGCGGCGGCGGCCAGGTCGCGGCCGAGCAGGTTCTGCACCAGCAGCCCGCCGAACGAATGGCCGATGAGGATCGGCTTGACGGTGTAGGCGTGCAGTTGCTCGGCGATGTGATTGGCAATTTCGGTGACGCCGTAGCCGGCCAGGGCGGCGGGGTTGGCGCGGGTGGCGGCTGTGGTGGGGCCGTCGCCGGGCCAACTGGCGGCAGCGGCCTGGTAGCCCTGGGCGCGGAAGAACTCCAGCCAGGGCTGCCACGACTCGGCGTGGAGCCACAGGCCGTGCACAAAGACGATGGTGGGCCGGGCAGACGGGTTGGTGGGCATCGGGCGCTCCTGGGGCAACGGCGGCGTGCTGACAGTATAGGCCCCCAGCGCGCCGAGGGGCTAGGCCCCCACTAACCCAGACCGGCGGGTACGCCGTCGAAGAACGCCACCACGCCGGTTTCGAGCGTGTACTCCGCGCCCACGACCACCAAGCCGGCCTGCGCGCCCAACTGTTGGAGGCTGGGCGAGCCGTGGCGCAGTTGGTGGGCGGCGGCACGGATGTTGGCTAGCCCGGCCGCGTGCTGAAGCGCGGCGGGGTCATGCCGCAGGTCGGTAGCCAACAGCCCCGCCACGGCCGGGCGAATGCGGTCGACGATGGAGTTTTGGTTGGGCGACGACTCGCCGGCCGGCTGCTGCTGCAGAGCCTCCAGCGTGGCCTGGATGGCGCCGCAGTTGGAATGGCCCAGCACGACCACCAGCCGGGTGCCGAAGCGCTCGGCCGCAAACTCCACGCTGCCGATTTGCGACGGCGCGACGATGTTGCCGGCGACCCGAATGACAAACAGGTCGCCCAGGCCCTGGTCGAAGACCAGCTCGACCGGCACGCGCGAGTCGGAACAGCCCAGGACGACGGCGAAGGGCGCTTGCCCGGCGGCCAGGGCGCTGCGGCGGGCTGAGTCGGTCAGGGTGGCGCGGAAGGGCACATCGGCCACGAAGCGGCGATTGCCCTCTTCCAGGCGGGCCAGGGCGGCGGGGGCGGCGATCACCGGCGTGGCCCAGCCGCGGGCAGGGCGGGGACCGTGGCAGCCGGCGGCGGGCTGCGGCGCAGCCACCACTTCTCGACTTCAATGGCGATGAAAGCCACACTGCCCAGGCCGGCGGCCAGCGCAAACTCGCTCAGGCGGAGCGGCACCACGTCAAAGAAGCTCTCCAGCAGCGGCGTGGCGACAACCAGCGCCTGCAGCCCGACCACCAGCGCCGCCAGGGCCAGCAGCAGCGGGTTGCCGGCCAGGCGGAGGTGGAAGAAGGAGGCGCGCATTGAGCGCGTGGCGAGGGCCTGGCCGATTTGCAGAAAGGCCAGCGTGGTGAACAGCATGGTCTGCCATTGCGGCAGGCCGCGCTGATAGTACCAGGCCCCGACCCCCAGCGCCACCGCGCCGATGAGCAAGCCCACCCACCCCACGTGCAGGCCCAACCCGCCGCTGAACAGGCCGGCTTGGGGTGAATGCGGTGGGCGCTGCATGATCTGCGGCTCGGCCGGCTCCACACCCAACCCCAACCCCAGCAGACCGTCGGTCATCAGGTTGAGCCACAACAACTGAAGCGGCTGCAACGCCACATTGATGCCCACCAGCGGGGCGGCCAGCATGACCGCCACCTTGCCCACGTTGCCGGCGATTGAGAACTTAACGAAGCGCCGCACGTTGTCGTAGATGACGCGCCCTTCCTCGACCGCTGCGACGATGGTAGCGAAGTTGTCATCCCGCAGCACCATATCGGCGGCTTCCTTCGACACGTCGGTGCCGGTCAGGCCCATGGCGACGCCGATGTCGGCCTGCTTAAGCGCGGGGGCATCGTTGACGCCATCGCCGGTCATGGCGACGACATGGCCGCGCGCTTGCAGGGCGCGCACAATCCGGAGCTTGTGTTCGGGCGAGACCCGGGCAAAGACCGGCACCTGTTCCACGCGGGCCGCCAGGTCGGCGTCTGAGAGCCGATCCAACTCCAGGCCGGTGAGCACCGGGCGCGTAGCGTCGGCCGGCGACACGAACCCCAACTCTTGGGCGATGGCGTAGGCCGTGAGGGGATGGTCACCGGTGATCATCACGGGCCGGATGCCGGCGGCCTGCGCCCGCGTCACGGCCGCGCGCACGGCGGGCCGGGGCGGATCCATCAGGCCGACCAGCCCCACCAAGATCAGGTCCGCTTCCAAGCCGGCGCGGGCGCCATTGAGCGGCAGTTGCAGCACCGGGCGAAAGGCCAGGCCCAATACGCGCATGCCGCCCTGGGCCAATTGGTCATGCGCGGCCTGGACGCGGGCGCGCCAGGCGGCGGTCAGCGGCTGGGGCGCGTCGTTCACCCACACCTGCTTCGACAGCGCCAGTAAACCGTCGAGCGAACCCTTGGTGAAGGCCAGGTAGGGCGTGCCGGCCCAACGCACCGCCGCCGCCACGCCGGCGGCCAGGTCGCCAGCCGGCGCCACCTGGTGCACTGTGGTCATGCGCTTGCGCTCCGAATCGAAGGGCAGCTCATCCACGCGGGGCAGTTCGGCCCCTAGCGCCGCCAAGCTCAGGCCCAACTGGGCCGCGGCCACCACCAGGGCGCCTTCGGTGGGATCGCCGAGGGCTTCCATCCGCCCGCCGGCCGTCTCCGGCTTGAGCACGGCATCGTTGCACAGGGCGCCGGCCGCCAGCAGCAGCCCGAGCGGCACCGGCGCGACCGCCAAGGCGTTTGACTGGTCGGCGGCCGCCTCCAGGACGGGGTGCTGGTGGGCCAACGGCTCCGTCAGGTCGAGGCGGTGCCCGGCCACGTCAATCACGGTCACGGTCATGCGGTTTTCGGTAAGCGTGCCGGTCTTGTCGGAGCAGATGGTGGTGATGGAACCCAGGGTCTCCACGGCGGGCAGCTTGCGAATGAGCGCGTTGCGCTGGAGCATGCGCTGGGCGCCCAGGGCCAGCGTGAAGGTGACGACTGCGGGCAGCCCCTCTGGCACGACGGCGACCGCTACACTGATGGCGGTGAGGAACATGTCGGCGGGCGGCTCACCCCGGGCCACGCCGATGATGAGCACCAGCAGCGCCACCGCCGCCCCGGCCGCCGCCAACTGCTTGCCGACTTGGTCGAGCCGGCGTTGGAGCGGGGTCATTTCTGAGTGCACGGTTTGCAGGAGCGCCGCCACGCGGCCCAGTTCGGTGTGCAGGCCGGTGGCGGTGACGACGGCGGTGGCCCGGCCGTAGGTGACCACCGTGCCCAAATAGGCCAGGTTGCGGCGGTCACCCAGGGGTAGCGCCTCAGCCGCCAGCGGCGCCGGGTCTTTTTCGACCGGCTCAGATTCGCCGGTGAGGGCGGCTTCCTGCACGCGGAGGCTGGCAACCTCCATCAAGCGGACGTCGGCCGGCACAAGGTTGCCGGCTTCGAGCAGCACCAGATCGCCCGGCACGAGGTCGCGCGCTGACAGGGAAAGCAGTTGTCCGCCCCGCCGCACACGCGCGGCGGGCACGGCCAGCTTTTGCAGGGCGGCGATAGCCCGCTCGGCCCGATACTCCTGGACAAAACCCAGCAGGACGAATAGGACGACAATCGCGAGGATGGAGACGGTCTCGACCCACTTGCCCAGCAGCGCGGAGACCACGCCCGCCGCCACCAGGATGAGGACCATTATGGCCGTAGCCTGCTCCCACAGCACGCGCAGCGGCCCGCGCGGGCGCGGCGCGGGCAGTTCATTCGGGCCGTGCTCGGCCAGACGGCGGGCGGCCTCGCTGGGGCTTAGGCCGCTGCCCAAGTCGGTGTGCAGCGCGGCCAGCACGGCGGATTGATCTTGCGTATGCCAAGTAGTCATGACAACGGGTCGCTTTCAACCGGACTCGCTAAGCGTCGGCGGGACTGCCGGCCGGTTTACGCCGGCCGGTGAGGTAGAGGCTGGCTCCGATCAGCACGACACCCACAGCCAGGTAGAGCATGTCGAGCGGGCCGGCATATTTGAGTTCCAGGGCCAATTGCGCAAACTTGACAACCAGGATCAAGACAACGACCCGGCCCAGCTTGTCTTTGAGATCGTCGATGCTGCTCACGCGCAGCAGCCGCACCGCAACCTCAGATTTTTCCAGCGCCGGCATAGGCCCGATAAACAAGCCGTACAGCCCGAGCGCAAAGACCACCATGACCGCTGCCAGCAAGTAGCCATCCACGATGCCGACTGCGGCCCCGATCAGGTCGACCCGCGCCTGATTGCGCGCCGCGGTGTCAAGCGCCGGGTCGGTGTACTGCAGCACCGGGCGGGCCAGCAGGACGACATCGACGGTGATCAGGTAGGTGACCGCCAGCGCCACCACCAGGCTGGCGACGACGGCGGCTAACACGATCAGCCGGCTGGCCCAAAGCCCGCGCTCAAACAGGTTTTTCAGAGTGGTCATCACAGTCCCATCGGGCCCAGGCGCTCGACGCCTGAGGCAACAATAAAGGCCGGCACGGTGCCCGGCGAACGCAGGGCGCTGTGCCGGCCTACTGGGTAACTCGTCACTCCTGGCCGCTCAGCGGCCAGGAGTGACGTTTTGCCCGGTCTGCCGTTTAGAGCGTATAGAGTGTTTATACCGGAGGACCAGCCCGCGCGTCAAGGGCGGTTGGCCCCCGGCGGGCCTTCTGTCAGGCGATTGTCAGCCAGTTCTACGGCGCGCGCAGCCGCTCGTCGAGGTTGGTGTTGACGGTCAGGACGACCACGCGCTCGCCGGTGCGGGTGCTCATGTCGGTGTGCAGGCTGATTAACTGACAGCCGAGAATGTCGCGCACCATGGTCTCGATGAGCGGGCGGGAGATTTCGAAAAGCTGCCGGCGGGTCTCTTTGACCAGCGCCTGGCCGGCGTGGTTTTCGGCCAGCTTGGCTTCGGCCGGGGTGAGGATGCCGCGCAGTCGGACGAGGATAAGGTCCTGGAGGAGGAAAGTTCGCGCTTCGAGCGGGCCGCGGCCCAGGAAGTCTCTTTCGAACTTAATCATGGCTTTGGTGAACTCGGCCTCGAGTTCACCACGCGTTTTTTTAGTCATGGGCCACGGGCCGGCGGAGTGTGAACGGCATGGCCACCAGTATAGCCCGAAGCGGCGGCGTTAAGCGACTTCCGCCGGGTTGCCGACGATTGTAGCGCAGCGGCGATTGCCCTCTTGCAGGCGGGCCAGGGCGGCGGCGGCAGAGATCACATGCACAGACCTTTCTGGAAGGACCGGCGGCGGTGGCCGCCCAAAGAGGGGCTATTGTACCCGCAGGGCGGGGGAGCGCCGGGTTAGCGGGCGGCGGCGGCCGGCACGGGGCGGCGCGCGAAGAGGAATTGCAGCCCGTGCAGCAGCAGACCGACCACGCCAAACAGCGCCAGGTGAAAGCAGTAGACCCACAGGCTCAGGCCGGTGGTGGTCAAGTCGGCACGGTGGACGACGATCATGAGCAGGTCGAGGGCCGAGGCGGCGATCATCAGCGTGGCGATGTGCTGCACGCGGGTCCACTCACGCTCGACCAGGAACCACAGCAGGCCCACGCCAAAGGCTGCAAACCACGAGGCGAAAATGCGCAGCATGAGCGGCGTCATGGGCCAGGGCCAGAACGGAAGGGCGACGGTGGGAAAGGCCAGCAGCGCCAGGCCCAGCAGCAGCAGCACGCCGCCGAGCGCCAGCGCGACGAGCCGCGTGGTGAGGTGGATGGGCCGGGTGGCGGTCCAGTTGGCCTCGCGCCGCTCGTGAGAGATATAGAACGCCAGGGCCAGCAGCGGCGCGCCGACATAGATGAGCAGCCAATAGAACAGCTTGAAGCCGGGCGTGAAGCGGTCGAGGTGCAGCAGCGTGGTGAGCGAGATGAGCACGCCCGCCGC
>JAYUUW010000335.1:0-1869 GCA_043754665.1 Anaerolineales bacterium
GCCCGGCGACCCTGGCCAGGGCTACCACCAGGACTCCTATTACATTCCCAGCTACCCCGACACGCTGTGCGGCGCGTGGCTGGCGCTGACCCCCGCCACGATTGAGAACGGCTGCGTGTGGTATGCCGTGGGCTCGCAGCACGAGCCGGTCTACCCCGACTCGCGCGGCATGGGCGCGGCCCTCAGCACCAACCTGGGCGACCTGGGCACGATTGACAACGCCAGCGTCACCGACGAGAGTGTGAACGGCCTGCGCCGCATTGTGAAGGACTACGCGGGCCAAGCCGTGCCGCTGGTGCTCGAGCCGGGCGACGTGGCCTACTTTGGCGGCCACATCATCCACTGGTCGTATAGCAATGAGGCCGACATTCCGCGCCGCGCCTTCGTCGGCCACTACTGCAACGCGCGCTCGTTCGTGCCCTGGAACCACGGCGACCCCTACGAAGGCGACTCGGCCAACTACCTGCACATCTTGGCGCGCGGCACCACGCACCTGCTGTATGCCCAGCCCCGGTTTGGCACGCCCTGCGCCGCCAACGCCCCGCGCCCCGCCGCCGAGGCCGCCGCCCCCGCCAGTTCGATGATGGGCATGGACGACGGCATGATGGGCGATATGCCCCACGCCACTGAGCAGGACCCAGATTAAGCCGGCCAATAACCCCCGCGCCGGTCGATGACCGTCTTTACCTTCCATTTTGCGAAGACCACGCTCGGCACCACGCTGGCGGCGCTCGTTCGCCCGCCGACCGCGCCGCAAGTCCCTGGCCTTAACCACGCCGAGTGTATGACCCGGATGACGCTCGGTGCGCCGATCCTGTCACCGGCCCGGATGCAGCTCCGCCATCTGACGATGTTCGCCGCGTGGGAGAGCGAGGCCGCCATCGACGCGTTTCTGGCCGGCACGCGGCTGGGCCGGGCGTTCGCCGCCGGCTGGCATGTCCGGCTGGCGTTCCAGCGCCGCTGGGGGCATGTCAGCGCGTTCGCCGGCCTGCCTGAAAGCGTTGGCCCACAAGACCCCGCCGCCCCCGTGGTCGCGGTCACGCTCGCGCGCATGCGGCTGTCACAAGTGCCGCGCTTCATTCAGTGGGGCCGGCCGGTCGAAGAGCTGGTCCGCGACGACCCCGGCACCACCCTGGCCATCGCGGCCATGCGGCTGCCGAACACGGTCTCGACCTTTACGGTGTGGCACTCCCTACAGGCCATGGTCGACATGGTCCGGGGCCGCAGCGCCGTGCCGCGCCCGGAGCGGCACGCGGCGGCCATGGTCGAGCGCCAGCGCCAGGATTTTCACTTCGAGTTCACCACGCTGCGCTTCCGGCCGCTCGCCGAGTATGGGAATTGGGAGGGGCGTACCCATATCGTTCCAGCCTGAGACCCAGGGTGACAACGCCAGCGGCTAGGTTGGCAATGCCCCCGCCGACGTGGACGACCCGGCGCTGCACGCGGCCGCAATAACCAATGCGCCGCTTCAAGACACATCGTCTTGAAGCGGCGCGTTTTGATTCAACCGATGGCGCTCTTAACTACCCGCCTACTTCGACCGCACCTGCCCCTGAGTCCCCTGTGTCCCCCTCGCCCTAGACCCTTTATGCCCTTTATTCCCCTCCGGCCCTTCTATCTCTCAAGACTACTGCCGCCTGCCTACTGCGCCCTCGGCCCCCGCCGCCACCCGCCCACCTTGCCCCCGCGTTCGGCCGCCTCCACAATCGCCGCCGCAATCTGCGGCGCGCCCTGGCAGGTCTGGCGGGCGAGGTCCGGGTTGCGCATGGCGGCCAGCCGGCCGGGGTCGTTGGCAAAGCGCGCCACCAGCCGCACCGTGTCGGCGGGCGTGGGCGCTTCCACCGCCACGCCCGCCCGCGCGAAATACGC
>JAYUUW010000336.1:0-11797 GCA_043754665.1 Anaerolineales bacterium
GGACACGAATGAAGGAACGAAGGGACACGAATGGGCGGCGGGAACACAGAGGCCGCGCCAGAGTCGAGGCGGGGGAGGAGGGGCCACGAAGGGACACGAATGAAGGAACGAAGGGACACGAATGGGCGGCGGGAACACAGAGGCCGCGCCAGAGTCGAGGGTGGGAAAGGAGGGGGCGACTGGTGCGCGCGGCCTCGGTTTGACAAGGATTGGTGTTTGAATAAACTATGCGCCGAATCGTACTGACGAGCGCTCACGCGCTGGCAAAAAAGGAGAACCTGATGACTGTTCCTGCTGATCGTGCCTATCCCGCGACTGCCACGAATGCGGCCTGGCAAAAGAAGAAGAGCTTGTTGGACAAAGCCAAGTCGGCCACGAAGACCGGCCTGGGCGAGACGTTGAAGGCCGCTGAATTGAAGTGGAAGGCGATTCCGTGGGACGCCCTGGACGCCAGCAATAAGACGGCCGCGACGCCGGAAGCGGCCGAGCGCCTGCTGAGTGCCGCCAAACTGGCGCTGGTGAAGGTCAACGCCGCCAAGCTCGAACTTAAGGCGGCCAAGGCCCAGGCCAAGACGACCAAGATCAACAAGGCCTTGTCGAAGACGGCCATGGCGGCGGCGGCGCAGATTGAGATTGACCTGAACACGGCCATCAATCGACTGGGCACGGTCAAGCTCACCGATTTCGAGTCCATCGTCGAGAATGTCCAAGCAGAAAGCTTGACCAAAATGAGCAACGTCCGGGTGCAGTTTGGCAAGGACACGGTCATGACCGGCACCGCGGCCACCTGGGACCGCAAGGTGCTGAAGGTGACCGGCGTGGTCTGGAAGGTCGGCAGCGCGGCTACCATCAAGGGCAAGACCGTGATTGTGCGCGGCGACACGGTCGGTAATCAAAACGCCGAGGGCATCAGCCGGGTCTTTCAGAACGACATGAAGATCGACACGGCGGCCGGCAACACCGCCACCTTCAAGACCTAAACGCCCATTCGAACCAGCCGTCAGCGCAGACGCCGCCCGCGAGGCGGCGTTTGTGTTTGGGGGCAGCGTCACCCCGGCGGTACGCGGGGCTGTCAGGCGGCTGTCATGCGTGACATCGCCGTCATGCGCATGCGGGGTGCTGTCATTCTTGACATCGCCGTCATGGGCGTGCGGGGTGCTGTCATTCTTGACATTGCCGTCATGCGCGTGCGGGGTGCTGTCACTCTTGACATTGCCGTCATGCGCGTGCGGGGTGCTGTCATTCTTGACATTGCCGTCATGCGTTGCGATGGTGCTGTCACTGCTGACATTGCCGTCATGAGCGTCCAGGTTCTTGTCACCGCTGACATTGCCGTCATGGGCAACGACGAGCAGGCGGCGCGCGTTAATCGAGCCAAACGGCTGCGGCCAGGCAGAGGCCAAGGCGGCGGGGTAGGTGGGGGCGAGGGGCGGGCAGGTGACCATGCCGATAGTATGCGGATAAATTGTTCTACTTCAAAGGGGGTGGGGGAAAGTCAAAGTGTCACGCGACACTTTTTTAGGACCCCCTGGCGGGACAACGGCCGGCCAGCGTGGCTTAATGCGGGCGGCGCAGTCTAGCGCAGGGCCGGGTAGGTCGGGGCCGAGATTCCTCACCGGCCCAAGGGGAGCGCTAGATCCAACGGCCTGAGGCCGGGTTCGGAATGACAAATCGGGCGGGTGGGTGATGGCGGGCGAGTGTCTGAGCGGAGGGAGCTGGCCCGCAGCGCCATGCAGGCTTCGGAACCCAAACAAAGGACGTTTGGGCACCCCCGCACAAACCGCGGGGGCAGGTGTGTGACAAATCGGGCGGGTGGGTGACGGCGGGCGAGTGTCTGAGCGGAGGGAGCTGGCCCGCGGCGCCTGCTATAATGCGCGCGGAAAGAAAATCAATGACTGCTCAACCCGTTGCCCTCCCCTCGGCCGAAGTCCACTGCGCGCAGTGCGGCGGCGTGCTGCACCCGGACGAAGGTCAGTTGTTCCTCATCTGTCCCTACTGCTCGTCGTCGGTCTACCTCGACAAGAGCAAGGTGGTCTTTCACTGGTCGCTGGCCTGCACGGTGGCGCCGGAGGCCGCCCGCGCCAACCTGCACCGCTGGATGGCCGGCAATGCGACCGTCAAGGACCTCGACCGCAAGGCCAAGGTGACGGCGGCCAACTTCCAGTACTTTCCGGTGTGGTACTGCAAGGCGCGCAACGCGGCCAGCAAAGAGCAGGTCTACCTGGAGCCGGCGGCGGCCATCTCCATCAGCGAGATCAAGTCGCTGGCCATCCCGGCGGGCGATTTGCAAAAGTACGACCCCGGCCTCGACGCGCAGGCGGTGGCCCCCAGTGTGCCCTTCCCGGCCATGCTGGAGTGGCTGGCCGGGCGCGGCGTGGCGGCCCAGCAGGTGACCGAGGCGGCGCTGGTGCATTTGCCGGTTTACATCTTCAAATACGACTTCGGCGGCAAGACCTATACCGCCATGGTCGAGGGCGCGTCGGGCAAGGTGTTTGCCAACCTGTTCCCGGCCAAGGCCGAGGCGCCGTACTTTATGGTGGCGGCGTTTTCCACGCTGGGCTTTTTGGTCATCAGCACCTTCCCGCTCATCGGCTTCGCCATCGGGGACGGGCTGGGCCTGGGCATTGGGGTGGTGGCGATGCTGGTGCTGGGGGTGGTGTTCGCCGTGCCGGTGTTCGCCTTAGCCGCGTATATATCTTCTAAGGTGTAGCGGCTAATATGACCGGCCCTTACCACGGAGCCGTGCCGGTGTTCGCGCTGGCGGCTTATATCTCGTCGAAGGTGTAGAGGCACGCATGGCTGATGTAATCACGGGTTTGGCCTGTCCCAACTGCGCCGGCATCCTGTCTATCCGCGAGGGGCAGCGCATTGTCAAATGCCCTTACTGCGAGGCGCGCTCGCTGGTGCGCGGGGAACGCGGCGTGGGCCGCTACCAGGTGGCGCGGCGGGTGAACCGCGACCAGGCGCTGGGGGCGGTGCGCAGCTTTTGGGGCGGCCTGAACCGCGCTTTCGATCTGAAGCAGAAGGCTGAGATCACCGAGACCTTTTTGGTCTACTTGCCGTATTGGCGGGCGCAAGCCATGATGGCGGGGTGGGTGTTCGGCCAGAAGAAGGTGAAATCGGGCGACAGCACGCGCTGGGACCCGCGCGAAGTGCAGGTGCTGGAAGCGGTGGATTGGACCGGCGCGGCCGGCGATGTGGCCGAGTTTGGGGTGAACAGCATTGGGCTGGCGGGCAAGCAGTTCGCCGCCTATGACCCGGAGGCGCTGCACAGCGAGGCCATGGTGTTTGAGCCCACCGGCTCGCAGACCGAGGCGGCCGACAGCGCCGGCAAGCTGTGGGATAAGACGGCCCGCGTGCGCGGCGGGCTCGACCGCATTTCGCAGCTCATCCTGCGGTTTCTGCGGCGCACGCTGGCGCTGGTGTATTACCCACTGTGGGTGGCGCGCTACACCTACCGCCAGCGCGCCTACCAGGTGGTAGTCGATGGCTTCTCCGGCGAGGTGCTGTATGGCAAAGCGCCGGGCAACGTGTATTACCGCGCGCTGATGCTGGTGGCGGGCACGGCGGCGGGCGCGTTTGTGCTGGTGGATGGCATGGCGCTGGCGGGGCTGGTGGTCGCCGGCAGCGATGACAGCGACAGCCTGGGGGTGCTGCTGATCCCGCTGGTGCTGGGGGTGGTGCTGATCGGGGCCGGGTATCGGCTGTTCCGCTGGGGCGAGGAGATTGAGCACCGCGCCAAGGGCACCGGCACGGCCAACAGCGGGGCCAGCAGCGCGCAACTCTCCGGCTGGCGCGAAACGGTGGAGCAGCTCAGCGGGCTGGTCAAATGAGCGGCAGTATTGAACTGGTCCTGTTGAAGTGCCCGCAGTGCAGCACGCCGCTGCCGGCCGAGGAAGAAGAGATTGCCTGGGTGTGCGCCAACTGCGGCCAGGGCTGGCAGCTCAACGATACCGGGCTGGCCGCGCAGGTGGTGCGCTGGATGGCGGTGCCGCCGAACGCCAAGCCCGACACGTGGCGGCCCATCTGGGTCTTTGCCGGGCAGGTGACGTTTACGCAGCGTGAGAACTGGCAGCGCGCCGCCGAGCCCGACGCGCTATGGCAGCGGCCGGTGCGCTTCTACGTGCCGGCCTATACCTGCCCGCTGGAGCATCTGGAGAAGCTGGGCGCGGAGCTGACGCGCAACCAGACGATCTTCCCCACCGGGCCGGCGCTGGGGGCGATTAAGGGCGTGACGCTGCTGCCGGCCGATGCAGCGGCGGCGGCCGAGTTCATTGTGCTGACCATCGAGGCCGAGCGCAAAGACAAAATAAAGGTCGTGAACTTCACGCTCAACTTCGGCCCGGCCGATTTGTGGATGGTGCCGTATCGCGGCGACTGGCCGCTGCTGAAGTAAGCGGCAGCGGATGTTGTACCCGCTACGCGTGTAGCGGATGCTTTGATGGTTTAGCGATGGCCACCGGAGACGGGTGGCCGGTGGTAGCAATGGCTAGCCCCTCAGCGCATGCGGCGCGTGAGGGGATTTTTGTGTCGTCTAATCGTGCCTCGGACGGGGGTGTGACGTTCGGCAAGCCACGTGCCGCTTTCTGCCGACTGCTTTCTGCCGACGGCCTACGGCGCCTCTCCCACCAGCACGCTGCCAAACTGCACCCACGCCAAATCGGCGGGGCCGGCGTTCGGGCCGGTGACGGGCAGGCGCAGGCCGTCGCTGCCGTTGTAGAGGCCGAAGACCAGTTGGGCGGTGGCGGCGGGCGCGTCGGCCGGAATCTTCAAGCGATAGACATCCACAATCGGCCGGCCCACATCCCAAATGGTGGTGGCATAGTTGCCCAGGCCAGGGAAGCTATCGAGTTGCGCCACCACGCCGAGCGCGGGGTCGTAGAGCTGTAAGAAGACGGTGTAGGGCACATCGGTGCGTGACAGCGGCTGCCAGTAAATGGTGACCTGCAAGATGTCGCCCGGCCGCACGCTGGCGCGGCTGAGGGTGTAGCCCAGCACCTGCGCCGTGTCGCCGATGTTGGCGTCGAGCGGCGTGGCGCGGCTGAGGGCGCTGGCCGAGGCGGTGGGCGGCGGGGCGTAGGTGGGCAGCAGCAGGCCGTAGATGGCGTAGAGCGTGGCGGCTAGCGTCAGCCCGGCCAGCGCCAGCGCGCCAGTTGTGCGCCAACGCGGCCCGAACCAGGCCAGCCAGCCGCCCGCCACGATGACGGCCAGTGAGGGGAAGGCCGGGAACAGGTAGCGGCCCGGCAGCCCCGGCGCGACCGTGGCGGCGTAGAACACCAGCGCTCCGCACACGGTGGCAATGAGGCCCAGATGCAGCAACCACAACTTGGCCTCGGCGGTCAGCGGCGCGCGCGCGGTGTTGGCGGTGCGCCGTGCTAGCAGCGGCACGAGCCAGCCCGCCAGCGCCAGCAGGCCGACTACGGCGGCGGCGTAGTACAGCACGTTGGGGTAAGTAATCATCAGCCCCTGGCCGAAGCGCCCAAGCAGGCCGGTGAGGAACAGCCGCAGCGCCGGCCACGGCTGGATCGGGTCACAACACCACATCTGCGCCACGACGTTGTTGCCGGTCCAGTCGCCATACAGGGCGCGGTTGCGCAGGAACCACCAGCCGGTGAGCACGAGCATGGGCACCGCAAGCGCCAGCCCGCCGCCGAGCAGCACGCGCCAGCGCTGTTTGGGCGCGGCCATCGCGGCGGCGTAGAGCAGGGCCAGGCCGATGGGCACGGCCAGCACCAGCGAGCTGAGTTGCAGCAGCACCCCCAAGCCCAGCAGCACGCCCAGCGCCAGCCAGGTGCGCCAGGTGAAGCCGCGCCGCAGGCCGAGCGTGAGCACGTAGACCACCGCGCCGCCGGCCGACAGCATGGTGGTGTTGTTTTGCAGCACGCCGCTCATGAACAGCACCATGGGGTGAAAGGCGACGAGCGCGGCGGCCAGCAGCCCCAGCCGCTCGCCGTCGACGCCGGGCCGCAGCGGGCGGGCGGCGAGGTAGGTGAAGGCTACGCCCAGCGCCGAGAAGGCCAGCGACAGCAGCCGCACCAGGTGCACGACGAGCGCTTGCCCGCTGTAGGGCCAGCGCTCCGCCGGGCCGTAGTGGATCCACATGGCCTTGTTGTCGCGCTCCAGGTCGTCGTAGCGGAAGTAGGCTTTGGGGTTGCCCTGCATGTCGATGCGGCGCGCGCCGCCCTCGACCGGCACCCAGGCCGTGAGCAGCGCGCCGAGCAGGTGATACAGCGGCGGGTGGTGGGCGCGCGGGCCGTTGATGTCGAGGTCCTGCACCGGCAGCGTGTGATTGATTTGCAGGTAGCGCACGAATAAGTAGTGGCCGTCCTCGTCCGGCGCTTCGAAGATCGGCGTGGACGTATTGAAGATCAGCCCCAGCCCAATGTGCGCCAGCAGCAGGGCGGCGAGGACAATGTTCGGCTTTCGCATGGCGGCATTGTACATGAAGGAGAGCAGAGAAAAGAGAAAGAGAAAAAGAAAGAGAGGGACGCGCGGCGCAGCGTGGGTGCTAACTGCCCTGCGTCTTTTGAGTAGAGTTCTTGGACCGACTTGGTCTGTAATGCGGATGGCGAATTGGCTTTGGACCAGGGTGGACTGACAAAAATAGGACAACCGACTGACATTGGGTTGGCAAGCTGCGCTTGGCACACAAACCGCTATACAATGATCTCAGTGGAAATGGAGGGCTGGTTAACATGACTGCCTTTTGGGATTACTCTCGTTTCTTTGGCCGCTTGGTGTTGAGAGTTTTACTGGTGAGCGTGGTCATTCTGGCTGTTGCCAGCGCCTATTGCCTCTTGTCGGGTGGCTGGACCGTACTACGCTTTGTTGACACGGCCGGTACATTGGGACTGGTGACCGCCGGCCTGGGTGCTCTTTCGAGCGTCGGCAGTGCACAGCTTGGGAGTCATGCCACTTATCAGGTGGCACGGACAGCCAGCGCAGCCAGTGGGGGCGACCGTGCCAGACAGGACTATCGCGATAGCGAGAAACGCATCGGTTTCACCTGGCTGATGGCCGGTGGCGGCTTGATGGCTATCCTTATGATCTACGCCATCAGACAACTTCTTCTGCCTTAACCCTTCCCACCCGAACTGTCGCACCCGACGGCCGTATCCGTCCCCGAGTCCCCAGCCACTTACGCGTTATACACTCTAGACTCCTCGCCTCCTGCCCCGCCTCACGGTCATCCCCTCCCGCCGCGCCATAAGGTAGAATGCCCCCGTGCCACGCTCACGACGCTAAAGGTATCCTCATGGCTTACTCGCTCGAAGCGCTCATTGGACCATCCCTCGGCCCCCTGCCGGGGCTGCCGCCGCTTACGGTGGTGGCGCTGCCGCAGGAGCTTGGCTTGCTGCCGCTGGTGCCTGACTTGGTGCAGGCGCTAGGACCGCTGGCCGACAGGGATGGCGCCGAGCGCCTGGAAGACCTGGAATACGTGAAGCCGGCGGTGCTGTGGCTGGCGGCGCGGCTCTCGGCGGCTGGGCGTGTGGTCGGGCGAGTAGCCTACGTGGAGGCCGCGTTTTTTGGCGGGGTGGGCGAGCAGATCAGCGCGGGCTGGGAGGCAGGGGAACTGGTCTTCGGGCCGGTCAACGCGGCCGATGCGATCAACCAGGCGCTGCGCTGGCTGGGCGTTGTCGCCGCCGAGGACGCGCACGACGAATTTGACGCGCTCGGCCTCGGCCGCCACCGCTTCACCGAGCGCTGGCTGCGGGCGGAGTAGGCGGCGAACCCGGCGGCATGAGAATTACCCAGTTAGGGGTAGAACCGCCGCTCGGCGCTGGCTTTACTGGCGACATGGAGGACAAGCCCATGCCGCCCAGCATTCGCATTGCCACGGAGGCCGACGCCGCGCGCATACAGGCGATCTACGCGCCGTATGTGCGGGATACGGTCATCTCGTTTGAGTTGGAGCCGCCCGGCGTGGCGGAGATGGCGGCGCGGCGGCACAAGGCCGTGGCCTGGCTGGCGGCCGAGGACGGCCAGGGGCAGATGATGGGCTATGCCTATGCCAGCCAGCACAAGGAGCGGGCGGCTTATCAGTGGTCGGTGGATGTGAGCGTGTATCTTGACGCGGCGTTTCACCGGCGCGGCGTGGGGCGCGGGCTGTACACGGCGCTGTTCGGCCTGCTGCGCCGGCAGGGCTATATGAACGCCTATGCCGGCATCACCCAGCCCAATGCCAACAGCCAGGGCCTGCACACGGCGCTGGGCTTTGCGCCTGTGGGCGTGTACCGGCACGTGGGGTACAAGTTCGGCCAGTGGCACGATGTGGCCTGGCTGAGCCTCGACCTGCTGCCCCGCGAAGCGTCACCCCCGCCGCCCCAGCCGCTAGGGGCCATTCTCGCCGCGCCGGAGGCCCAGGCGGCCTTCGCCACCGGCGCGGCGCTGATGCGCATGTGAGGCCGCACCAAAGATCATCAGGGCGAGACGTGAATCGTCACCGGCACATGGGCCGCGCCAGGGCGGGTGGCCGGAGGCGGGATTAGTCACAAACGTGTGTCCGATTGACGGTTCGGCAATGATCGCCAAGGTGAGATTTCTCACCCCCCACAAGGTGCGGTTAGGTCCAAGTGCCTGAGGGGGCTTCGAAATGACAAAGAAATCGAGGGGGAGGCGGCGGCTCGGTTATTGCCAAGATGGCTGGCGGGCATCGCCAAAGTTTCTTCGAGTTGACAGGTAGGTTAGGAGAACGACGCCTACCGCGCTACGACCACCGGCCCGAGCGTCACCCAGCCCTGGTCGGGCACGGCGTCGGCCCCGCTGACCGGCAGGCGCTCGCCGGTGGCCTCGTCGTATAGGCCGAGGCGTAGTTCGGCCGCGCCTGAGGTGGTCGCGTCGAACGGCACGTGCAGGTAGTAGGTGTCCACAAACGTCCGGCCCAGCGCCCAGGCATCGGTGAGGTATGTGCCGCCGCCGGGGTAGAGGTCCTGCTGCGCGATCACGCCCAATTCTGCCGCGGCCAGATGCACGAACACGGTGTACGGGCCGGGGGTGAAGTCCAACGGCCGCCAGTAGACGGTCACACGCAGCACCTCACCGGGGGCTACCTGCGGGGCGCTTAAGCGATAACCCAGCAATTCCGCCGCGCCGCCCAGGTTCGCGTCTAGCGGCGTGGCGCGCGCCACCTCGCCCGGCCTGGGCTGGCGCGGTGGGCCATAGGCCGGCAGCAGCAGCCCTACAATCGCGTAGACCGTCGCCGCGCCGCTGAGAGCCAGCAACCCGAAGGCGGGCCAGGGGTGGACGTGGCGCGGGCGCAGAGCCGGGCGCTCGAACCAGGCCAGCGCGCCGCCGCCCAGCACCAGCGCCAGCGCGGGGAAGGCCGGAAATAAATACTTGCCCGTCGCCCCGCCGTTGAAGGCCAACGCGAAGTACAGCACCGAGGCCGTCACCACGCCGATGACGAGCAGGTGCGCGGCCCATACCCAGCGCTCGGCTCCGTCGGCGGAGTGCCGCCGTACCTTAATCAGCCAACCGGCCAGCGCCGCCAGCGCGAACAGCCCGGCCATCGCGTAGGCCGGCCCTGAGAACTCAATGATGCCGCCGTTGCCAAAGCGCCCGAGCAGCCCGGTGGCCAGGCTGTACAGCGCCTGCGGCAGAAAGGCGACGCGCTCGGCGTTGGTCAGCGGCCCCCACAGCGCCACAATGCTGCTGTTGGCGGTCCAGTCGCCATAGAGCTGCTGGTTGCGCACAAACCACCATCCGGCCAGTGCGGCCACCGGCCCGGCCACGCCCAGCGCCGCTAGCGCCAACGGTCGTCCATTGCGCGCCCGCCAGGCCTGGTACAGCGCCACGGCCCCCAGCGGGGCGGCCAGCACGAGCAGCCCGGCCTTCAGCAAAATGCCCAGCGCCAGCACCGTGCCGGCCAGCAGCCATAGCCGTAGGGTGGGGGGGCGGCGCACCAGCACGCCCAGCAGCCCGGCCACGGCCGCGCCCGCCGCCAGCAGCGCCAAGGCGTCGTCGCTGGGGCGCAGTTGGCGCGCCGCCGCGTAGGTCAGCGCCACGGCCGCCAGCGTAAACGCCAGCGACAGCAGCCGCGCCACATGCACGGTCAGCGCCAGCCCGTGGTAGGGCCAGGCCTCGTCGCGGGCGCGGTGCAGAAAGACCGATTTGTTGATCGGCTCGGGGTCGTTGAAGCGGAAGACGTAGCGCGGGTTGGGGGTGAGGCCCAGGTCGGCAAAGTCGGCGGTGGCCGGGGCGGGCAGCGCGGCGGTGAGCAGCGCCCCCAGCAGAAAGTAGCCGGGCGGGTGGTGAGCGCGCACGGCGTCGCGGGTGCGGCCCTGCACCGGCAGCCGGTGGTAGACCTGCAAATAGCGGAGGAAGAGGTAGTGGTTGGGTTCGTCGGGCCCCTCAAACAGGGGCGTGACGGCGTTGACGGCCAGGCTGAGCAGCAGATGCCCGGCGAGGATCAGGAGCAGGAGGCGGCGCGGGCGCGTGGTCGTCGCCGGCGCCCGGGGCAGCACGCGCCGAGCGGCAGGGGCGAGCGGTGACAGTGACATGGCGCGTGCATTGTACCTGAAGGACAGCAGAGAAAAGAGAAAGAGCGCATTTCAAGCTAGGGGCGAAAAGCGCGTCACACGCTCATGGGCAGCGGATAGTACAAAAACATCCGCCTGGGAAACACAAGGGTGAGATTTCTCACCCCCTTTACAGGCAGCGTTCAGATTAACGGCCTGACAGAGGGTTGCTCAGATACAAAAGCGCGGGCGGGTAGGCGCGGGGCCGGGCAAGTCGGATCCGAGATTCCTCACCGGCCCGAAGGGAGCGCTAGGCCAAAACACCTGAGGCCGGGTTCGGAATGACAAGTCCGGCGGGCGGGTGACGGCGGGTGGCGGGTGGAGCCGAGTTGCGGATTCCTCACCGGCCCGAAGGGAGCGCAGGGTCCAACGGCCTGAGGCCGGGTTCGGAATGACAAATCCGGCGGGCGGGTGACGGCGGGTGGCGGGTGGAGCCGAGGGGGCTGGCGCGCAGCGGCATGCGCGCTTCGGAGTGACAAATCCGGCGGGCGGGTGACGGCGGGTGGCGGGTGGAGCCGAGGGGGCTGGCGCGGCATAAGGTAGAATGCCCCCGTGCCTCGCTCTTTCAGTCGCCACACCGTCGCCGTTACGCTCATCGTCCTCGCCGCCCTGGCGGGGCTGTACGCCGGGTGGCGGGCCTTCTGGTTCCTGACCGACGACGCCTACATCGCCTTTCGCTACATCAGCAACGCGCACCTGGGCTTCGGCTATGTGTGGAACGCGCCGCCGTTCAAGCCGGTGGAAGGCTACACCAGCTTCTTGTGGGTGGTGCTGCTCGACGTGCTCTGGCGGATCACCGGGCTCGAGCCGCCAGCCACGGCCAACGGCGTGGCATTCGTGTTCGCCGCCGGCACGCTGCTGCTGACGGCGGCGTTCGTGCTGCGGCTGAAGCTCAGCCCGGCACTGGCGCGCTGGCGGCTGCCGCTGTTAGGGCTGGTGTTGGTGGGCACGCTCTCCAATCGCACCTTCTTAGCCTGGACCTCCTCCGGGCTGGAAACGGCCATGTTCAACTTCTGGCTCACGGCCTGGGTCTTCGTGGCGGTGAGCGGCGCGCCAGCGGGCGGGCTTAAGCGCGCCGGGCGCGGCTGGCTGGCGGGGCTGGCCCTGGCGGCGGCGCTCATGGCACTCTCCCGGCCTGATGGATTGTTGTTCGTCGCCGCGACGGCGGCCATCTGGGCGGTGGAGGCCGGGGGGCGCCCGTGGCAGTGGGGCCGGTTGGCGGCCCTGGCGCCGTTGGGGCTGGCCGGCGCGCATCTGCTGTGGCGGCGGCTGACCTATGG
>JAYUUW010000337.1:0-4948 GCA_043754665.1 Anaerolineales bacterium
TGCGGCTGGTCGGTCCCGGCCGCGCGGCTGGGCGCCGGCAAGGCCGGAAAACGCTCGCGCAACTCGGGCAGCACCGCGCTCAATGCGGCTAAGTCGGCCGCGCCCACTAGCCCCAGCGGGTCGGTTTCGCGTTCCAGCCAGGCCCGCAGGGCCTGGGCCACCGGCTGAAATGGCAGTTGGCTGGCACTCTCAAACGCGCCGCCCGCCAGCACCTCCGCGCCCTGTTCGGCGGCGGCAGCCACGAAGCGGGCGGCCAGGCGGGTCTTGCCAATGCCGACTTCGCCGCGCAGCGCCACCACCTGGGGCTGGCCGGCGGCGGCGGCGGCCAAGGCGGACGCCAGGGCCGCCTGCTCCGCGCCGCGCCCGGCGAACAGCCCGCCCAAGAAGGCGGCCGGCGTATCCAGCCGGGGCAGCAGCGGCGCGCGCTGATCGGGTAGATATGGCGCACGCAGGCGGGCGGCCAGGCGCTCGGTCACCGGATCGGGTTCGACGTGCAGTTCAGCGGCGAGTATGGCGCGGCAGGCGGCGTAGGTTTCCAGCGCCTGCCCGCGCTCGCCGGCGGCGAAGTGCGCCCGCATCTTGCGGCGGTAGGCCACTTCATTGAGCGCATCTAGGCTGATCCACAGCGCAGCCGAGTCGGCCGTGGCCGCCCAAGCGCCCTCGGCAAACTGCGTTTCCGACAACCGATCAAGGATCAGGCCCAGGCGGCGGCGCCAGACTTCGCGCTGCATGCCTGCCCAATCGTCGAAGGCCGGAGCATCGTGGAGCGAAAAGCCGGCCAGGAAGTCGCCGCGGTAGGCGGCGGCGGCGGCCTGCAGCGGGCGGTAATCGGCCGAGGCCGGGGTGTGGGCGCGCCGGGCTCGGGCGGCGCGGGCGCGAGTGTAGGCCCGCTCGACCACCTGCAGGTCAAGCGCCAGGCCGGCTTCAGGATTAAGCCCGACCGTGGTGCGGGTGACGGCCAGCAAACCGGATTCAGCCGGCGCCGGCGGAGACTTCAGGGTCGTTTGTAGGCGGGCTAGAGTGTTGCGCAGCGAGGCACGGCTGTGCACCGGGCTGGCTTCCGGCCACAGGAGCGCGGCCAGATGCTCGCGCGGCTGCGGCCCTTCGGCCAGGGCCAGGTAAGCTAAGAGGGCCAACGTCTTGCGCGTAGGGAACGCGAGGGGGCGGGCGGCCACGCGCACTTCAGGCGGCCCGAGCAGTAACACCTGGAACTGGCGACCCGGGTTAGGCAAGCGCGGCTTCCTTGTGACGCTCTTGAGACGCCTCGTCATTATACTCCCGATTAATGATTGAAAATGGATTCCTCGGCGACCTCAGGCAGGCGGCTCGCGTGACCGCCCGGCACAATAGAAAGCGGCCTATGGCTGGACTTGTCCTCACCCTTCCGATCGCGGCTGGCAAGGTCGAGGCCTGGCGCCGCTTTTGCCAGGAATTGTCTGGCTCGCGGCGCAGCGCGTACGAGGCCTCGCGCCGGCGGCTCGGCATCACGCGCGAGCGCTGGGCCTTGGTGGAAAACCCCTTTGGCGCGGCGGCGGTCGCCACCCTGGAAGCACACGATGTGGGCTGGGCGCTGACCGGCCTGACCAGCTCGCACCTGCCGTTTGAAAGTTGGTACCGCGAACGGCTCCAGGATCTGCATGGGATCAGCTTGACCCACTACGCGCAGTTTGCCCAACCCGTGCCGCCGGCGCAGGTGCAGGAGTTAATGTTCGAATGGGCCTTGCCCGACGGCCCCGCCGCCTAAAGCGCGAGGCGCCGCCCCCACGGCCTCACGAAGGACTACGCCTGCCATGGAACCTCATCCGTTTGCCCAGCATCTCGAGAGCGTCCACCAGCGCGCGGTGGCCCTGTTAGAGCGGGCGCAGGCAGCCGCGCCTCACGTGCTGCGCGACTGGATCGTGCCGGACCCGACTCAGGCCGCGCATCTCAGACTGACCTGGCATGAGCTGACCACTACCCTGGCCGAACTACTGACCGTCTATGCAGCCGTCCAGGCGCAGCGCCCGCGCTATCAGGATCTGGTGGAATTTGCGCCGGACGGCTACCTGGTCACGGACGCGGCGGGCGTGATCCGTGAAGCCAATGCGGCGGCGGCGCAGTTGTTTGCTTTGCCCGTGGCCGATCTCGCCGGTAAGCGGTTGACCGACCTGGTGGCACCCGACGCGACCGCGGCCTTACAGCAGGATTTGGCGGACCTCTTGGCGACGATCTCCAGCAAGCGCCGAGAGACCCGGCTGAGGCCGCATCAGGGGCCGCCTTTTGAAGGCGCCTATGTGGTGGTGCCCGCGCACGACGAGCAGGGCCAGGTCATCGAACTCCGCTGGCTGGTCTGGGACACTTCTGAGCGCCAGCGCCAAGACCAGGCGCTGCTACTGGCGCGCCAGGCGGCCGAACAAGCGGCCGAGCGCGCCGCCCGGCTGCAAGCCGTGATTGCCCGGCTGGTGGAGGCGCTGACCGCCGATCAGGTGCTGGCCGCGGTGGTCCACCAGGGCGCCGCCGCCCTGGGCGGAGTGGCGGGCGTGCTCAACCTGCTCACGGACGATGGCCTCCGCCTGACCACCATTGGCGTCGGGCACCCCGAACCCGTGCTAGAACATTATCGTGATGTCCCCATCTCGGCCGCCTGGCCCGGCGCCGATGTGCTGCGCACGGGCGAGCCGCTCTGGATTGAATCCCACCAGGAATTCAGCGCGCGTTACCCTCACCTGGCCGAAGCGGGCGCTAACGCCGGCGTCGAGGCGGTGGCGGTGCTGCCCCTCTCGGCCGACCGGCACCCCATTGGCGCGCTGGCGGTGAGCTTTGCTCAACCCCGCGCCTTTCCCCCCGAGGACCAGGCTTTTCTGGTGGCGCTGGCCCACCTCTCGGCGCAGACCCTGGCGCGCCATCGCGCCCTCGCGGCCGAGAACGCCCAACTGCGCCAAGACGTGGCGGCGCGGGCGGCCCGGCAGGCGGCCAGCGACCGCGACCTGGAGCAACTGCACAAGTACACCGCCGACCTGGCGCTGGCCCGCGAAGACGAACGCCGGCGGCTGGCGCTGGACCTGCACGACCAACTGGGCGGGGCGCTCACCGGGCTAAAGATGGATGTGTATATGCTGCGGCGGGCGCTGGGCGAGCGCGAGCCAGCGGCCACGGCCCGGCTGGATACTATGTCGACCGCCCTCAGCGGCACACTGGCCCTGGTGCGCGACCTGGCCACCGAGCTGCGGCCGGCCATGCTCGATGATTTGGGGCTGCCGGCGGCGCTGGAATGGACGGCCGGTGAGTTTGAAACCCGCTATGGCATCCCCTGCCAGTGGGTCACCAACACCGACACGGTGCGGCTGGACACCCAGCCGGCGACGGCCATTTTCCGCGTGGTGCAGGAGTGCCTGACCAACATCGTGCGGCATGCCCAGGCCACAGCGGTGACGATCACCCTGGACGCCCAACCCGACCAGTTGGTCGTGACGGTGCGCGACAACGGGCGCGGCTTTGCCTACGACCCAGCCACCCGGATGCGCTCCATGGGCCTGGCCGGCATCTACGACCGGGTGCGGGCGATAGACGGCGCGTTAGCGATCGAGACGGCCCCCGGCGCCGGCACGCTGGTGCGGCTGCGGGTTGCGTTGCGGCCCGATTCAGCGTAACCCGCCCCGGCCGCGCGCCACCGGCTTGTGACGCTGTTGAGACGCCCGCTGCCTATACTCTGTGGATAGGGTTCGCCGATCAGGACCAGGCGCGCCAGCCCGCACCGCACCCAGCGCTGCATGAATGAACGCACGCCCACTGACGGCGACGACGCCGGCGGGATTTGTTATGGGGCCGAACGCGGCGCCGGCTTACGGGCCGAACCGCAAAGGAGCAGTTACATGAAACACCTCCGCACCAACCACCGACCCCGGCGCCTCGACCGGCTGGCCTATGCCGCGGCCGTCTTGAGCCTGGGCCTGGCCTTCGCGCCCCTGTGGCCGAGCGGCGTGGCGCTGGCAGCGCCCCCGGCCGCCACGGCGCCGGGGCTAGGCGCGGCGGCCAACTACTCGGCCCTGGGCAAGGCCGGCGTCACCAATGTGGGCAACTCGCAGCTTTCAGGCAGCGTGGGGGCCGACCTCATGGCCGCCATCACCGGCTTTCCGCCCGGCACCGCCGGCGGCGGGCTGGTGGCCGCGCCGGAGGTAAACCAGGCCGAAGCCGATGCCAGCACCGCCGACCTGGCCCTCACGGCCCAGGCCGGCAGCGCTGTGCTCGCCGGCCCGAATTTGACCGGCGTGACGCTCGTGCCGGGCGTCTACAACGTGGGCGCGGCGCTGCTGCCGGGGGTGCTCACGCTCGACGGCCCCGGCGTCTATGTCTTCCTGGCGTCGCAGGTCACCGCCAGCGGTTCGGTGAACCTGATCAACGGCGCCTCGGCCTGCGACGTGTTCTGGCATGTCGACAGCGGTGCGACCATCGTGGGCGGCTCGTTCGCCGGCACCATCATCGCCGGCACCAGCGTCACGTTGGGCGACGGCGCCAGCCTGGCGGGGCGCGCCATTGGGCTGACCGGGAATGTGACGCTGATTAACAATGTGATCTCCAGCCCCAACTGCGGCCTGCCGCCGGCAGGCCCGTCGCATGTGAGTGTGTCGTACGCCTGTACCGACGATGGCCAGGTGGCCGTGACGGTGGGCTTATCGGCTGGCGTGACGGTGCATGGCTTGGGCGCTGACATCACCGCCAGCCAAGACACCGGCGAAAACCGGATTGTGCGCCTGCTGCCGGCCGGGCACTACGAATGGAATGCCACGCCGCCGGCGGGCCACTTTATGCTCGATGTGGACCACGGCGTGATTGACGCGGCGGTCTGCGCGCCGGTGTCGGTCGGCGCCACCCCCGGCACCGCTGCTACCCCGGGCGCCGGCGCCACCGCCGAGGCGGCCGTCCTCATGCCCGTCACCGGCGTCGACCGGGCCGACGCGCAGGCGGTTGC
>JAYUUW010000338.1:0-4278 GCA_043754665.1 Anaerolineales bacterium
CCAGCAGTTCGGCGCCGCGCTCGGGGTGCGAGTCCATGATGGCCTTTTCGTCGAGCGTCAGCCGGCCGGCCTTGTTCAAGATCGAATCCGGCACGCCGATCTTGCCGATGTCGTGCATGCGGGCGGCGGTTTTAATCAGATCGGCCTCGGGGCCATGCACGTTCAGCTCTTTCAGGATTTTGGTCGCCCAATGCGCCACCCGGCGCGAGTGGCCGCCGGTGTACGGGTCGCGCAGGTCCACCGCGTCGGCCAGGCTTTCGAGCAGGCGGTAGGTGCCGTCGTGGACCTCCTTGGCGTTGCGGAAGGCCACGTAGATGAGGTAGAGCGGCACCACCAGCAGCCCGAGCGTCCATGGCTCGGACAGCGCGGCCACCGTGGTCAGGATGGCGACCAGGTATTGCGCCGCCTCGTATAGGCCGCCCTCGCGCACGATGGCATACATGATCTTGATGGGCGGTTCGCCGGAGACCGGCGCGTTTTCCAGCGGGTAGGTGAGCACATCCAGCACAAACATCAGCGCGGCCGCGCCGCCCAGCCGCAGGGCCAGCAGCAGGGCCAGCAGCCCCGGCGCGGCCGGCCACTGGGCCACGGCCGAAGCCGCCAGCACAATCACGGCCCAGCGGCTGACCGCCGTGACGATGTCGCTGGGGTAGTTGCCGGTCTGCGGGCGCAGGCGCAGTTGGGCGATGAGCACGCCCGCGCTCGCGGCCAGGGCGGCCAGGGCCGGCGGCGCCAGCGCCGCCAGCAGGTAGACCGGCAGCGTAGTGAGGTGGACTTTGGTTTGGTGGCGCAGGTGGAGCGGATGGGTGCCGGCCCAGACTTGCATGGCCACCAGGAAGGCGATGACCAGCCCGGTTGGCACCCAGGCCGGCGGCGACCCGGCGGCGGGCCAGTTGGCCCAGGTCACGGCCAGCCCGGCCAGCGCCACGAGGGTGACGCCAACGGCCGTGTGCGGCTGCGGCGGCACCCAGGCGGTCAGGCGAAACCAGAGGCGGGAAGTGGTCATTGTTAAACAAGCGCGGGCCAGGCCGCCCGAGGCAGCCTGGCCCGCTAGAAACACGCTTACTTAGAGAGATTGGCGATCAGGTGCTGCCCGGCCCAGCCTTCAATGGCGCGGTACTGCGCGCTCAGCTGGAGCCGCAGTTGCAGCAGGCTGTTGCCCGCAAACGTGGTGTACGAGGTCGCGCGGACACTGGGGACCGAGGTTTCCACGACGGTGTCGGTGACGAACTGGTTGGCCGCCTGGTCCGCGACGTAAGTAACCGTCTCCAGACCCTCGAAGCCGAGGGTGGGGGTGCTGATGGCGGCGATCAGCTTCACACCACGCGGCCCGTGGACGACGTAGTGAATTTCATCGACGTTCTTCACGTCGGTGCCAATGTCCACCTGGACATCGATGATGGTGCCGTCGGACAGCACAAAGACCGGGTCGGCGCGGCAGCTGCTGAAGGCGGCCTGGGCCACGGGGGTGCGGGCCACGGCGAACAGCAGGGCCAGGAGCAGGCTGCCCACGAGCAAGGAACGGCCGAAGGGGCGGCGGAGCGCAGCGGGTGAGGTAGTCATCTTA
This sequence comes from Anaerolineales bacterium, assembly GCA_043754665.1. Taxonomy (GTDB): domain Bacteria; phylum Chloroflexota; class Anaerolineae; order Anaerolineales; family UBA6663; genus JADZEK01. The sequence continues at coordinate 1,568 of JAYUUW010000338.1, forward strand.
CGAATTATTCTCCAACTTCTGCAGCCAGCCGCTGGGGGATTACGCAAAACGGGCCTGGAAATCCAGGCCCGTCAATGTGCGGTAAACACACTTTCGGTAACCTGGCAATCATAGTCAGGCATAATACCGCCCTGACCTTAGACCCAAAGCTTTGCGCCCCCAGCTTTCGCTGGGTTAGCCTTTATCGAGTACATCGTGAACGGTTAGATAGTACTTGAGTCACTGCCCCGAGTCAACGCTGAATCAGGCTAATTCGGTTAACATTATGTGATTGTCCCGTTACTGCCGGGTTGTTGTCACGCGCCGCCGGCCGGCGGCGCGTCGGGCAACTGTCAGCCGATTGGCCGCCCGCACCGCCCTGCGCGGCGAGGTATACTGAGGGTAACCATTTTGCAGTCAATTTTGGCTGTGGCACAAGGAGAGGCATATGGATATCGGAAGTTTGCTGCTGGGGCTGGCGGGGCTGGCCTGGCTGGCGGCGATCGGCGCGGTGGCCCTGGTCGTCTTCAATTCGGCGCGCGGCCGGCAGTTTCGCGGCGGCCCGGCCATTATCATCGGGTCGGTGGTGGCGGCGCTGCTGCTCACCGCCGTGTCGAGTGGGCTAGTCTTCATCGACCCGCAGAACCGCGGCGTGGTCATCTCGGCGCTGTCGCCGACCGGCTATCGGGCCGAGTCGTTAGGGCCAGGCTTGCACTTGATCGTGCCCTTTGCCGAACGGGTGCAGACCTACACCATCTCGCGCCAAACCTACACTATGTCGAGTTCATCGGGCGAAGGGCAGGTGACCGGCGATGACTCGGTGCGCTCGCGCACGAAGGACGGCCAGGAAGTGTTGATCGACGCGTCGGTGATCTATGCCGTGGACCCGACGAATGTGGTGGAATTGCACATCACCTGGCAGGACCGTTTTCAGGACGAACTGGTACGCCCCTTGTCGCGCGGCATCATCCGCGACACGGCTTCGCAGTACGGCGTCGAGCAGATCGTGAGCAGCGAGCGGGCCGCGATGGAAGTGCTGATCACCGAAGAGTTAGCGGCGAAGATGTTGGAGAATAACCTGGTGCTGGTCGACTTCATCTTGCGCGACATCCACTTCAGCGACGAGTACGCGGCGGCGGTCGAGCAAAAGCAGATCGCCGAGCAGCAGGCGCAGCAAGCGGCCTTTGTCGTTGAATCGCGCCGGCAAGAAGCCGAACAGGCGCGCGTGACCGCCCAAGGCCAGGCCGACGCGGCCATCATCGCCGCCGAAGGGCGGGCGCAGGCGACGATTTTGCAGGCGCAGGCCGAGGCCCAGTCGCTGTCGCTGATCGCCGCCGCGCTGGCCGAGAACCCCGATGTGCTGACCTTCCGCTACATCGACAAGCTCGCGCCCAATGTGCAGGTGATTTATCTGCCGTCGGGCCAACCAGTGCTGCTGCCGCTGCCCACGCCCACACTGCCTGAAGTGAGCGACGTAGTGCCGACCAGCACCGCGCCCATCTCGCCCACGACGCCGATCACAACGACGACGCCCTAAGGCGGGGACGCCCACTATACAAAAAGCCGGGTGGTCGGCCCAACGCAAACCGTTGGGCTGGTGACCACCCGGCTTTTGCGTTTAAGCCGGCAGCGCGCGGCTAGCGCGCCAGGCGCAGCCAGCGCACGGCGCTGAAGACGACCGTGTGGCGCGGAGTGTCGGGGCCGAGGTCGGTCAGGCTGACCTTGCCGGCGTCGGGCTGGGCGGGGTCAAGATCGAACTCGCCCAGGCTGAACCACTGGTTAGAGAAGCGGCCCTGGTCGATGGGCGGCGTGACGATCTCGGCGTCCGGCTGGCCGGGGCGGTCCATGATGCGGTACTCCACGAGGGCGTTCGCCAGGTTGGCCGGGATGAAGACCTCGATTTGATACGCGCCGCGCTGGGGCAGGTTGGGCCGGTACTCGACCGTGATGCCCTGGCCCGAAAACGTGCCCTTGAAGTGGATCGGCTGGCCGTAGACATCGGTGGCCTTCTGCACCGGGGCGTCGGCCGGGTTCTCAGCGAAGAGCGAGGCGGTGTAGCCGGGCTGCTCGGGCCACACCACAATGGCGTGGGCCGGAATAGGCGGCGGGGCGGGCGGCACCGCACCCGGCAACTGCACGGCATTGAGGCCCGGCCACTTAGACGACTGGAAGTGGTCGGTGCCGGTGCGGAAGTAGGTGAGCCCCGGCGCCCCCAGCCGCAGCGCCCAATCGGCCTGGGCCGACACTTCTTGCGGGCGCGTCAGGCGCTTGACCGGGCGGCTGGCGTCGTGCACTTGCAGCATGGGGATGACGGGCTTGTTGAATCCGGCCAGTTCGCCAAAGGCCTTGCGCATCTCGCGCTCGATGGGCATGTCGGCGGCGGTCGGGAAGAACTCGCCGGGATAGACCATGGGCTGCAAGCTGTCGGCGCGCGTGGCCCAGGGGGTGATAAAGGCCTCACGCCCCTGCTTGCGGAAGCGGTAGTCGAGGATGACCGAGACGTGGGTGTTGGGCAGGCTGGCGCGCAGTTTGCGCCAATAGTCGAGCACATCTTGCTGGTTGCCGCCCCAGAACCCGCCGCCGGCCTCCACATCGAGCGAGAGCGACTTGACGCCCACGCCCTCCGCCTCCACCGCCATCAACTGCGTCAGCAGCGCCACTTCGCGGTCGACCAGCACGCTGCCCTGGAAGCGGCCGACCGGCACGCACCAGGCGTGCAGCTCCAGGCCGCT
>JAYUUW010000339.1:0-1802 GCA_043754665.1 Anaerolineales bacterium
GCGCTGGGCACGAAAGGCCCCTCGCAAATGGGCTACGCGGCCGCGATGGCGTTCATGTTGGCCATCATCATTTTCGCCTTCACCTTCATCCAGCGCCGCTTCATTGAGAGCGGCACCGAGCAGTATTAGAAGAGGCCCGGATGACAACCCTTGCCCAGCCCCTTAAAGCAGCGCCCGTCGTCGCGCCGACCTCCGCCAGCGCCGGCCAGATCGCCGGCCGGGTCGCAATCTATGGCGTGTTGATCGTGATCGGCCTGATCCTGTTCACGCCCTTTATCCTGGCCTTCCTCGGCACCTTCAAGACCGACGCGGAGATCATCGCCTGGCCGCCCACCTTCTTCCCGACCGTGTGGCATGTGGAGAACTGGCCGCGCCTGTGGAACACGGACGTGGGCGGCCTGCCCCGGCCCGAGGGCGCGGCGTCGCTCGGCCTGGCCGCCGGCGTGTTCGCCTTCTTTTGGGCGTTCCTGCTCATGGGACTGTCCAGCGAAGAAGCCGGCCAGGGGCTGCCGCGCTCCGTTGGCTTGCCGCTGGCGCTGGGACTGTCGGTCGTAGTCGCTGCCGCCGCAGCCTGGTACGTCGGCCCGCGCCTGGGCGGCTCACTGGTGCTGACGGTCAGCACCGGCATTGCGGTCGCCTTGTTTGCGCTCATCGGGCTGGGCATCCTGTCTTTGTCGCGGCCGGATTGGCGCCGGGTGCTGCTGGCCATGCTGGCCGCGTTGGTCGTGGGCGCGCTGGTGGCGCTGCTGTTTGAGCGCCTGGCGGTGGCGGCGGGTGGTGGGCGCTTCCTGCGGTGGCTGTTCAACACCGCCCTGCTCTCGGTCGTGCGCGCGCTGACGCTGGTGATCTTCTGTTCGATGGCGGCCTACGCCTTCGCTCGGCTGCGCTTTCCTGGCAAAGACTTGATCTTCAACTTTATGCTGCTCTCGATGATGATCCCCGGCGCGGTGACGCTGGTACCGACCTATGTGGTCATTGCCAAGCTGGAATGGATCAACCGGGCGCAGAGCCTGATCTTCCCCAGCATCGTCAATGCGTTTGGCATCTTCATGCTGACCCAGTTCTTGAAGGCCGTGCCGCGCGAACTGGAAGAGGCGGCCTTCATCGACGGCGCGTCGCACTTTCAGATTTACAAGGATGTGGTGCTGCCGCTGGCCCGCCCGGCGCTGCTGACGCTGTTCATTCTCCAATTCCAGGGCATGTGGAACGACTTCTTAGCGCCGCTGCTGTACTTGAATACGCCCGACATGTGGGTGCTGAATGTGGCCCTGAGCGTCTTTCAGCAGCAGTACAAATCGGCGTGGAACCTGACGCTGGTGGGCGCGATGGTGAACGCGGTGGTGCCGCTGACGCTGTTCTTCTTCTTCAGCAAGTACTACATCGAGGGCGTGAGCTACGCGGGCGTGAAGGGGTGAGGCCGGCGCGGCGGGCCTCGCGCCGCTGGCCCGTGGTCGCCTGCGCCTTGGTGCTGGCGGCGCTGCCAGCCTGCGGCGGGCGCGGCTGGGCGCCCCCGCCCGACCCCACGGCCGAGGCGACCGCTAGCGCGGTCCCGCTGGTGGCGGCCCCCACCAACGGGACCGACGCGCGCTACAGCCAGTTGACCGTACCGCTGATCCAGCGCGTGAGCGCGGCCGCGGCGCACCTGACGCGCGGCCCCGGCCTCAGTTTTGCGTTAAACTCTGGCCCTTACCTACTCAGTTTTGATCCCGCCGTGGACGCGAGCACGCTGTGGCTGACCTCGGCGGGGCAGCCCACCGCGTTGGCCCTGCGTCCGTTGGGGGCCGACCTCAACGTGCTGCCCT
>JAYUUW010000340.1:0-4810 GCA_043754665.1 Anaerolineales bacterium
TTAATGAAGGTGAAGATCGGAATGCCCCGCTGGCGGCAGACCTCGAACAGCTTGCGGGTCTGGGCCTCAATGCCCTTGGCCCCGTCCAGCACCATCACGGCGCTGTCCACCGCCGCCAGCGTGCGGTAGGTGTCTTCGGAGAAGTCTTCGTGGCCGGGGGTGTCGAGCAGGTTGAACACATGCCCGCGATACGGGAATTGCAGCACGGTCGAGGTAATTGAAATGCCGCGCTCGCGCTCCATCGCCATCCAGTCGGAGGTGGCGTGGCGCTGCTGGCGGCGGGCGCGCACGCTGCCGGCCAGGTGAATGGCGTTGCCATACAGCAGCAGCTTTTCGGTCAGCGTGGTCTTGCCCGCGTCGGGGTGCGAGATGATGGCGAAAGTGCGGCGCATGGCGATCTGGGCGGCTAAGGCCGCTTGCGCCAGCGTGGCCGGGGCGGCCCCGGCTTCGATCGGCGCGGCCCCTAAGGGTTCAATGCTCATGCGGTTCTATGACAAACCTTTTCCAGGCCAACAAAAAGTCACGGCCGCCTGCGCCGTGACCGGCGAAACTTTACTTCGGCCAAAGTATAATCGCCTCCGGGGCCGCTGTCTAGGCTGCGCCGCGCGGCGCGCGCCGGCCGGTGTTGTTTATTTCACAGCCTCAACGCTATACTGCTTGCGGCCGCGCTGACGGCCCTGGTGTTTGTGCCGTTGCCCGCCCTGAGGAATTTCTGCAATGCCCAGTCCTGCGCCGCCGCCCGCCTCTGCCCAGCCCGATTTTTGGCGGCTGATGCTTGACCGGCAGCCCGAGGCGGTGCTGGTGATCGACGCCGCCGGCGTCGTGCGCTACGCCAACGCCGCCTGTGAGGCGGTGCTGGGCGAGCCGGTCGCCGCGCTGCTCGGCCGCTCCTTGGGCGTGCCGGAGCGCCGCGGCGACCACCTGGAGCTCGGGTCGCCGCCCCTGCCGGGTGACCAGGACCAGTGGCTGGTGTTCCACCTTGAGTGGGACAGCCAACCTGCCTTTGGCGTCACTCGGCGCGACTTCTCCCTGCAGCACGCCTCGGCCGAAGTGTACCGCCTCGCCCTCAGCAACATGTCCGATGCGGTCTTCATTACCGATGCCGCCGGCCGCTTTACCTACCTCTGCCCCAACATCGATGTCATCTTCGGTTACCGCCCGGCCGAGGTCGCCGCCCTCGGCCTCGTGACGGCGCTGCTGGGTGCACCCCTCGTCGACCCGGCCGTCGTCGCCGCCCAGGGCGAGATCAGCAACCTCGAGCACACCATCACCGCCAAGTCGGGCGCGCGCCGCACCCTGCTCATCAACATCAAGCGCGTCGCCATTGCCGGCGGCACCCTGCTCTATAGCTGCCGCGACATCACCGAGCGCCGCCAGGCGGCCGAAGCCGCGCGCCTCAGCGAGGCCCGCTTCCGCGCCCTCATTGAGAATAACGCCGACATCGTGGCCCTCATTAGCGCGCGCGGCCATTTCATTTACACCAGCCCGGCCATGCACACCGTCCTCGGCCACCCGCCGGCGAGCCTCATTGGGCGGGCCGGCACCAGCCTGGTGCATCCGCACGACCGCCGCGCCCTGCTCGAGGCCATGCAGCTCCTGGCCGCCACGCCCGGCCTGCGCGCCACCCGCAGCTTTCGCATGCGCCACGCCGACGGCCGTTGGCGCTGGATGGAAGGCACCAGCCACAATCTACTGGCCGAACCGGGCATCAGCGCCATCGTGGCCAACTTCCGCGATGTCAGCGAACGCCAGCGCGCCCAAACCCGGCTGGCCGCCTTTGCCCAACTCGGCCAGCGCCTCAGCGCCGCCCGCACCGCCGTCGAAGCCGCCCGCCTGATCTTTGCCGTCGCCGACGACTTGCTCGGGTGGGACTCTTGCTATCTCGACCGCTACGTGCCGGCTGAAGACCGCCAATACCCCGTGCTGCACGCCGACCTCGTCGACGGCCAGCGCGTCATTGAGACCGACCTGCAAGGCTCGTCCGAACCCAGCCGCGAGCTGATGGCCGAAGGCGGCCAACTGCTCCTGCGCCGCCCCGACGCCCCGGCCGCCGAAGGGCTGCGGCCCTTCGGCAACACCACGCGGCGCTCGGCCTCGCTCATGTTCGTGCCCATCCACTACGGCAGCGAAGTGCGCGGCATCCTCTCGATTCAAAGCTACACTTACGCCGCCTACACCCCCGACGATTTGCAGACCCTGCAAGCGCTGGCCGATCACTGCGGCGGCGCGCTCGACCGGCTGCAAATCGAAGAAGCCCTGCGCGAGCGCGAAGCGCTGCTCAGCCAAATGCTCGAACTGCTGCCGGTGGGCGTGTGGCTGGCCGATGCCGCCGGCCACATTCAAACCGGCAACGCGGCCGGGCTGCAAATTTGGGGCGGGGCGCGCTACGTCGGCCCCGAGCAGATGGATGTCTACCAGGGCTGGTGGAGCAGCACCGGCGAACGCCTCAGCGCCGCCGACTGGGGCGTGACGCGCGCCATCACCACCGGCGCCACCTCCATCAACGAGGTCATCGACATCGAGACCTTTGACGGCCAGCGCAAAACCATTCTCAACTCGGTCGTGCCGCTGCGCGACGACCACCAGACCATCACCGGCGCCATCGTGGTTAATGAGGATGTCACCGCCCAGCGCCAGCGCGAGCGTGAGCTCGAAGCGCTGGCCACCCTCAGCGCCGCGCTGCGGCGGGCCGCCACGCGCGCCGAAATGCTGCCCGTACTCCTGACGCATATGCTCGCGCTCATGCACGCCGACGGCGCCGCCATCATCCGGCCGGTGCAGGAAGCCGACAGTCACCAGCTCTTGGTCGAACTGGCCCTGGGCCGCTGGGCCAGCACCACCGGGCTGGTGGCCGGCATGGCTGGCAGCCCCACCGAGCGCGTCATCCGCACTGGACTACCGTTTGTCTCCACCGATGTGCGCGGCGAGCCGGGCTTTGCCACGCCCCACCTGCTCAACGCAGTCTGGGCCGGGGTCTGCCTGCCGCTGGTGGCCAACGAGCACGCCATCGGGGTGGTGTGGGTGCTGCGCCCGCAGCCCTACCGCCCGGCCGAGGTGCGCCTGCTGGGGGCGCTGGCCGATATGGCCGCCAACGCCCTGCGCCGCGCCAGTCTGCACGAGCAAACCCAGCGCCGCGCCGAGCAATTAGCCGCCATCAACGCCCTCGGCCGCGCCCTGTCCGAAACGCTCGACCTGCCCCAAATCTACGAGCAGCTCTATACCGCCACCCTGCAGCTACTGCCCGACCTGGCCGCCGTGCTCATCGGCCGGCACGACCCCGAAACCGAGCAGTTGACGGCCGTGTTCGCCGTGCACGACGGCGAGCGGCTCGAGACCGCCCAGTTGCCGCCCCTGGTCTTGCAGGGACTGGCCGGTGACCGGCGCACGCCCCTCATCTTCAACCACCTGGCCGCCGAGGCGCCGCCCCTGGCCGAGGCGTTCCTCAACAGCGGCCAAGGCGGCGCGGCCAAGGCCGCCATGTATGTGCCCATGCTGACCAAAGGGCGGGTCATCGGCGTCATGCAGGTACAGAGCTACACCCGCGACCGCTTCAGCCCGGCCGAGGCCGAACTGCTCAGCTTGGCCGCCAACACCGCCGCCATCGCCATTGAGAACGCCCGCCTGTTCAGCGAGACCGAGCGCCGCCTGCACTATGTGCAAGCCCTGCATGATATCGACCGCGCCATCACCTCCAGCCTCGACCTGCGCGTCACGCTCAACGTGCTGCTCGATCAGGCCGTGGCCCAACTCAGGGTCGATGCCGCAACCGTGCTGCTGCTCAACGCGCACCTGCAAACGCTCGACTACGCCGCCGGGCGCGGCTTTCGCTCCAAGGCCATCGAGCGCACCCACCTGCGCCTCGATGAGGACCAGGCCGGCCGCGCCGCCACCGAGCGCCAGCCGGTTTACGTGGCCGACCTGGCCGATTTCGCCGGCGACTTCACCCGCCGCCGGCTGCTGCTCGGCGAGCAGTTCGCGGCCTACTACGCCGTGCCGCTCATCGCCAAGGGCGAGGTCAAAGGCGTACTCGAGATTTTCCATCGCTCGCCGCTGCGGCCCACCGCCGAGTGGCGCGACTTCCTGCAAACGCTGGGTGGGCAGGCCGCCATCGCCATCGACAACACCGCGCTGTTCAACAGCCTCCAGCGCTCCAACACCGAGCTCAGTCTGGCCTACGACGCCACCATTGAAGGCTGGTCGCGCGCCCTCGACCTGCGCGACCGCGAGACCGAGGGGCACACCCAGCGGGTCGCCAGCCTGACCATGCGGCTGGCCCGTGCCATCGGCCTGACCGACGCCGAGTTGACCCATGTGCGGCGCGGCGCGCTCCTGCACGACATCGGCAAGATGGGCATCCCCGACGGCATCCTGCACAAGCCCGGCCCGCTCAGCGCTGACGAGTGGGTCATTATGCACCGCCACCCGCTCTACGCCTACGAGCTGCTGCGGCCGGTTGAGTTTTTGCGCCCCGCGCTCGACATCCCCTACAGCCATCATGAAAAATGGGATGGCGCCGGCTACCCGCGCGGGCTGCACGGCGAGCAAATTCCGCTGGCGGCCCGCGTCTTTGCCGTGGTCGATGTGTGGGACGCCCTGAGCTCCGACCGGCCCTACCGCGCTGCCTGGCCGGTGGAGCGCGTGCGCGAATACCTGCGCGCCGAGTCCGGCCGGCACTTCGATCCGCGCGTGGTCGAGACCTTTCTCAGCCTCACCGCCGAGGACCGCCAGAGCGGCGGGTAGCCAAATGAGGCCTGATTCTCTGCTATACTCGCGCTTGAATGTCGCGCGCCGCTGACCTCAATCTGGCCTT
>JAYUUW010000341.1:0-2459 GCA_043754665.1 Anaerolineales bacterium
GGTAAAGAGACCGCCTTGGGCATAACGGATAAACTCGACGGTGGGTGCCATCCAGAAGGTCAAGTAGTGGATCACTTGGTCCGCCGGTGCGGCGAAAACCGTATCGCCCAACGTCACCTTGTACAACCGGAGCGGTGTCTGGTTGGTGAGTTTGATGTGACGGCGGAAAAAGCCCTTGGCGGCATCAAGCCGGTAGATCAGATCCAGTGTCACTTGCGCAAAAGCAAAGTGAAAGATAAGACCATCCGGCGCAGGCGTGATGCCGCTGGGGCGCGTCGTATCATTGGAAAAGCGCCCCTGATCGGTCTCCACAGCAAAGGCATCGGCGGCAAAATGATAGGCTTCGGCGGCCAGATGATTTTCAACCGCCAGTAGGCTATCGGTGCCCGCAAGTATCACCCGTAGGTGCTGGTTGGCAAGATGGTTCATTTGGCAATCACGACTTCAACGCCGCAGGCAGCGATGGCTTTGCGGTCATCGGCGGCAAGACCGTCATCCGTGATCAACACCTGGATTGCCTCGACCGGCCCCACCGTCGCCAGCGTATGTTTGTTCATCTTGCTGCTGTCCATGACCAGGATAACCTTGTCGCTGGCCGCAATCATGGCACGCTTCACTTCGGCTTCGTGGATGTTGCGGTTGGTCAGCCCTTTGCTCAATGAGAGGCCGGTCGTTGCCAGGATCGTCAGGTTGGCATTGATCTTGCGCAAGGTGTCAATCGCTAGCGGGCCGAGAAAGACCTGGTTCTCCCAGTGCAGGTCGCCCCCCGTGGCGATCAAATGAAGATGGCGTTGGGCTGCCAGCAGACGCAGATTGGGCAGCGAATTGGTGACTATCGTCAAGTGGCTGGGCGAATGATTCTGCTGGTGGTGTTGGTGATGGTTCTGTTGATAGCGGAGCAGCAACTGCTGCGCAACCTGGAGCACGGTGGTGCCGCCATCCAAGATGACCACATCGCCCTCTTGGATATAAGAGGCCGCGACCTGCCCAATCTGCTGTTTGGCCGCCATCTGTTCTTGGGCGCGCAAGGGGTAGGGCCACTCAAGCTCGCCCCGTTCGGGGGCCATGCTGGCCCCGCCGAAATGGCGGGCGACTAGTTCCAGTTGTTGTAATTCCGCCAGATCACGCCGAATGGTCATCTCGGAGACACTGAGTTTCTGACTCAAGCTGTCGACCGATTGATAGCCATTTAGGCGCAACAATTCTAAAATTTGTCGGTGACGTTCCTCTTGCTTCACAAAAATCATCCTGCAGATTGTGGGCCGAAAATTGTAGCCATTAAGGTACTTTCAAAAAACAGAACATCTATTCCGTAGGGGCATCCCCTACAATTATTTTTTGAAATGGACTAACCGGTTGACAGAGCGCTCGGCCATTCGTCCAGCGCGGCTAGATCGTCGAAGACCGGCTCGGCCCGCGCCAACAGGCGCCCATAGCAGTCGGTATACTCCCGGTAAAAGGCATGGCGAGCCGGGTTGGGCGGAAAGTGCGCGTGGCGTTGGGTCAGGCGTTCGGCGGTTGCAGCCATATCATCATAAATGCCCACGGCATGGCCGGCAATAATCGCCGCGCCCAGTGCCGATAAATCCTCGCGCGCCAGGGCCACATAGGGCAACCCCATGACATCGGCCTTGATCTGGTTCCACAAGTGGCTGCGCGCCCCGCCGCTGTAGACAATGATCTCTCGCACCGCGGCAGCGGGGTGGGCCGCCAGCAGTGAACGGAAAGCCAACGCCTGGTCGTAGGCAATCGACTCCAGGATAGCGCGATAGAAATGTTCACGCTTATGCGCCCAGGTGAAGCCCACCCACGCCCCGCGATAGTTGGTGCGGGTTGGGCAGGCCCGCCCGCCCAAATGCGGGATGAAAAAGAGGCGATCCGCACCAGGCGGCGCCAAGTTGGCCTTGGCATCCAGTATATCATAGACCGTCGCTTCTGCCCCATGTTGGCTGGCTTCGCTTGCATCAGCATGGGCAAAGGTCTCCTGAAACCAGTGGTGGGTTAGCCCGCCGCCAATGATCAGCGAGACCGGGTTCCACAACCCAGGAATCGCCGATGGGATGATTTCAGCCAACTTGTAGGTGAGGTCGGGGCGAAACTCGTCGGTGCAGAGCGCGATGATGGGGAAGGTGCCGGCGGCATCCCCGGCGCGATTGGGTTGTGTGATGCCGGCGCCAACAAAGGCCGCCGATTGGTCACCGGCGCCGGCCACAATCGGCGTGCCGACCAGTAGGCCACTGGCCGCGGCCGCGGCTGGACCGATGCGCCCAACAATATCGGCCGGTTTGACAATGCGCGGCAATTTTTGTGCCGAGACCCCTAACGCCTCACACAGCGCCGGCGACCAGGCATATTGCTGGGTGTCGCTCAGCCCGCTGGCCCATAGGTACGTATAGTCGATGATTGACTCGTCGGCGGTGAGATCACTGAGCTTGCCGATCATGTAGCCGGTAATCGTC
>JAYUUW010000342.1:0-5194 GCA_043754665.1 Anaerolineales bacterium
CGCAAAAAAGAGTCGGTCACGGCCCATTTACCCAAGGGCGTCCTGGGCCATCGCCGCTCCGCTAGCCCCAGCGCCCACCCAAATTAGCGGAAACTAGAACCTGACGCTTTATACCCTTTATGCCCTTCCGACCCCACGGGCCCTCTATTGCCCTCAGCCCCCTCTAGCTCTCGCCCCCCAGCGCCGCCTCCACCGCCGCCTGCGCGTGCAGCCGCGTCGTGTCAAACAGCGGCACCGGGCTGTCGCTGGCCCCAATCAGCAGCCCCAGTTCCGTGCAGCCTAAGATCAGCCCCTCAATCTGGCGCTCCGTCACCATGGTGCGGATCAGCTCCGCCACCGCCGCCCGCGACTTCGGCCGCGCTTGCCCCAAGACCAACTCCTGGTAAATGATGTTGTGGACCAGCTCGCGGCCCTCGGCCTCCGGCACCACAATATCCAGCCCGTGCCGCAGCGTCAGCCGCCCGGTGTAAAAGGCCTCTTCCATCGTAAAGCGCGTGCCCAGTAGCCCCACCCGCCGCAGGTCTTGCGCCTTAATCGCCGCCGCCGTCGGCTCGGCAATGTGCAGCAGCGGGATCGTCAGCGCCGCTTCCAGCCGCTCGGCCAGCTTGTGCATCGTGTTGGTGCACAGCACCACAAAGTCGGCCCCACCGCGCTCCAGCCGCTGCCCGCCGTCGATCAGCACCTCGGCCGCCGTTTCCCAGCGGCTCTCGCGCTGCATCACCTCGATCTCGGCAAAATCCACCGAGTACATCAGGCTGCGCGCCGAGTGCAGGCCGTGCCGCTTGGCCCGCACCCCTTCGTTGATCAGGCGGTAGTATTCAATCGACGATTCCCAGCTCATGCCCCCCAGCAGCCCAATCGTCTTTGTCTGCGGTAACGCGTCAGCGTCACTCATCGAAGGCGTAAGTCGCTTCGCCGTAGAAGCGAATTTCCTTCGAGCCCAGCTTGCGCTGCATCCACGCCTTCAGCCGCTCGTTCTTGGCCTCCAGTGTGTCGTCCGACTTTAGCTCGCTCAAGGGGTAGTTGGTCCGCAGCGCCCGGCCCTGAATCAGGTGGCGCGTCAGCCCGGTTGGTAGCAGTTCGCCATCCCGCGCCAGGGTCATCACTTCCGCCGCCTCGTAGTTGGGGAAGATCACCAGCCCGGTCAGGTCGGGGTAGAGCGCCTGCGCTTCGGCCAGGTTGTCGCTCGCGGTGCGGAACAGCCGCCCGCGCGTTTTGTAGGTGTCGACCATGCCGTTCAGCAGCGCGTTTTGGGCATGCAGCGTGCGCGCCTCGGTCCGGGCCGCGTAGGTGCGCCCGTCCGCGCAGACCAGATAGGCCAGCAGTTCGCGCCGCGCCAGCCCGGCCCGTGCCGCCAGCGTGTCGGTCTGCCGCAGTTCCAGGCCTTCCACGTCGCGCATCGCTCCCAAAAAGTCGCCGATGCCCAGCCCGCACACCAGGTGGTGCCAGGTGCTCAGTGTCACCGGCGGGTTTTCGTAGCGCACGACCTGCACCAGCACGTGCGGGTAGCCCAACAGGTGCAGCGCCGTGGTGCGGTTGGCCCCGTCGAGCACCACAAACCGGCCCTCTTCATCGCCCAGTTGGGCCACAATCGGCGGGTTCTTCAGCAGTCCCTCCGCCTCCAGCCGCTCGGCCAGCGGCGTGGTGCGCTGCACGTCGTTGTACTCGTGCTCCACCAGCCCATCCAGCGGCACAATGCGCAGGTCGGGCGTCTCGTTGCTTTCGTAAGGATGTCCTTGCGGCATGTTAGTCACCAGTCATGGGTAGGGGTCGCCCACCCACTGACCCCTAGGGAACTTATCGGGTTGCGCCAGCGTCCTGAAGTTTACTGCGTATGCGACGCCAGGTAGTCCAGAATGTCGATTTTGGTCAAAATCCCGCTCACCCGGCCGTCTTCCATCACCACCGCCACCTGCCGGTTCACAAAGACCGACATCAGCGCCTCCAGCGGCGCATCTGGCCCGAGAGTTGCAACATCCTTGCGCACCAGCTTGGCGATGGTGTCGTCCGGGCTGCGCGTTGGCCCTAATACCAGGTGATTCAGCAGGTCCACCTCGTTCACCAGGCCCAGGAACTCGCCGTCGCTTGCCAGCACGGGCATTTGGGAGATATCGTGATCCTTGAGCATGCGCACCACCGCGCTCACCCGTTCATCGGGCAGCGCCGAAAACAGCTCGCGCATCTCCTTCATGGCCAGCACATCGGCAGCCGTGGCGCCGGCCCACGCCGACTCGAGGAAGCCGTTTTCGCGCATCCAGTCGTCGTCGAACAGCTTGCTCAGATAGCGCGACCCCGAGTCAGGCAGAATAACGACCACCAGCCGGTCTGGCCCCAGGTGGCGGCAGTAGCGCAGGGCCGCCGCCACCGCCGTGCCCGACGACCCGCCGCAGAAGATGCCTTCCTCCCGCACCAGCCGGCGCGTGGTCAGAAAGGTCTCCTTATCGCCCACTTGCAGCACCTCATCGACCACACTCAGGTCGAGCGCCCCCGGCAAAAAGTCCTCGCCGATACCCTCAGTCTTGTAGGTCTTGGGGTGCGGCTCCAGCGGCACATGCCCCAGCTTGTGCGTCTCGTACAGCAGCGACCCCACCGGGTCGACGCCCACAATGCGGATTTTTGGGTTCTGTTTCTTCAAATACCGCCCGATGCCGGTGATGGTGCCGCCCGTGCCCATGCCGATGATGACATCGGTGACCTGGCCGGCGGTTTGCGCCCAGATTTCAGGCCCGGTGGTCTGGTAATGGCTGCGCGGGTTCTCGGGGTTGTGGTACTGGTTCGCCAGGATCGCGTTCGGCGTCTCCTCGACAATCCGGTCGGCCACTTTATAATAGCTGCGCGGGTCATCGGGCGCTACTGCCGTGGGGGTGATGACCACTTTCGACCCATAGGCGCGCAGCAGGCGGATCTTTTCGCCGCTCATCTTGTCGGGCATCACGAACACCGACTTGTAGCCTTTAATGGCGCACACCATCGCCAGCCCCAGCCCGGTATTGCCCGAGGTCGCTTCCACCACGGTGCCGCCGGGCTTCAGCCGCCCCTCGCGCTCGGCCGCCTCGATGATGTTCAGCGCGATGCGGTCTTTCACCGAGCCGCCGGGGTTGAAAAACTCCACTTTGGCAGCCAGCGTGCACTGCAGCCCGCGCGCGACGCGGTTCAGCCGCACCAGCGGGGTCTGGCCGATGGTGCCGAGAATGTTGTCGTGGATGTCAGGCTGGGTCAACGTGGTCATCGGGTGGGCCATGCATACTCCCAAGCACTTCGCAGGCGGCCGTGAGGCAGGCCACATTATATACGATGCTTAAGCAAGCCAGAAAGGACATCGCTCACCACATGAAGAAGTTACTTATCGTGCTCCTCGTTGTCAGTTTGCTCGCCCCGTTCGCCGCGCCGGCCTATGCCGACTCGGTCTACGTGGTCCAGCGCGGCGATACGCTCTATTCGATCGCCCTCAACTTCGGCGTCACCGTCCAGGCCATTCTCAACGCCAACGGCCTCACCAACGCCAACCTGATCTTTGTGGGCCAGCGCCTGACGATTCCTACCGGGGGCGGCGGCAGTAATCCGCCCCCCAGTACCGGCGGCTCCACCTACGTGGTGCAAGCCGGAGACTACATCTCGCTCATCGCCCGGCGCTTCAACGTCTCGGTGGCCGCCATTCTGGCTGCCAACAACCTCAGCAACCCGAACCTGATCTTCGTCGGCCAGGTGCTCGCCATCCCGGGCGGCGGCGGCCCCGCCCCCACGGCCGTGCCGACCACCGCTCCGAACAACCCGCCGCCGACCACCACACCGGCCCCGCCCGCCACCGGCGGCAAATACACCGTCCAGCGCGGCGATACGCTCAACGCCATCGCCCGCCGCTTCGGCGTGACCGTGCAGGCCATCATGTCGGCCAGCGGTATCTCCAACCCCAACCTGATCTTCGTCGGGCAGGTGCTCACCATCCCCGGCGCGGGCGGCGGCAGCAGCCCCACTCCCGTGCCCACCACCGCCCCGCCGCCCGCCGGCCCCAGTTGGGAGCTTGGCGGCCAGGTCAACGAGTTCAACGCGCCGGACAAGATGAAGTTCGCCGGCATGTTCTGGGTCAAGCGCCAGGTTAAATGGGCGCCCGGCGCGGTCGCCAGCGACAACCTGATCGTGGACGCCCACAACAAGGGCTTCAAGGTGCTGCTCAGCGTCCTGGGCGCGCCGGCCGACATCGCCAACGGCGCGAACTACGACAGCTACGCCGCCTATGTGGGCGAACTCGCCCGCCTCGGGGCCGACGCCATCGAAGTCTGGAACGAGATGAACATCGATCGCGAGTGGCCGGCCGGCCAGATCAGCCCGACCAGCTACACCGAGCTGCTCAAGCGCGCGTACCAGCAGATCAAAGCCAAGAACGCCAACACCATCGTCATCTCGGGCGCGCTGGCGCCCACCGGGGCCGAGGGTGCCTTTGGCCTCGACCATGTCTGGAACGACAGCCGCTACATCGCCGGGCTGGCCGCCGCCGGGGCCGCCGCCTACATGGACTGCATCGGCATCCACTACAACGAGGGCATCATCAGCCCTACCGCCACCACCGGCGACCCGCGTGACAACTACTTCACGCGCTACTACACCGGCATGGTGAATACCTACTACAACGCCTTCAACGGGGCGCGCAAGCTGTGCTTCACCGAGTTGGGCTACCTCTCGCCCGAAGGCTACGGCCCGCTGCCCGGCAACTTTGGCTGGGCGGGCAACACCTCCGCCGCCGAGCATGCCCAGTGGCTCGGCGAAGCCGCCAACCTCGCCAAGAACTCCGGCAAGGTGCGCCTGCTCATCGTCTTCAACGTCGACTTCACGCTCTACGGCGACGATCCTCAGGGCGGCTATGCCATCATCCGCCCCGGCGGCGCTTGCCCCGCCTGCGACACCCTACGCGCCGTCACCGGCGGGCGCTAACGCGTGCGCGCTGCAACCACTGACGATTGAGTCTCCCATCGGAAACTTGACAGTCAGCGGTGACAGAATTAGCGAGTTAGCCGCAGCCGTTGTCATAGAGTAGACGAACAAACGCAGCACGAGGGCCGGCCCCGCCGGCCCGCAGTGCTGCGATTTTCGTAGCGGGTCAGATACAGTAGACATTATTGGAAATAGGCGTGAGCGCCCCGGTTTCCCAACCACTGGACCGTACCCTAACAAATTAACTGTCATTCTGAGCGCAGTC
>JAYUUW010000343.1:0-7158 GCA_043754665.1 Anaerolineales bacterium
TCTGCGTTAGGTAGAGCAGCGGCACCAGCAGCGCCAGCGCCACGGCGGCATAGCGCCGGCGTCCTGTCCACTGCGGCGCTGTAGCCCACAACCGCGCCAGCGCTAGCCCCGAGAGCGCACACGCCGCCGCCGTCGCCGTCACAAAGTACGACTCGCCCGCGCCGAACTTGCCCGACAGCACGCCGTTGACCAGCGCCGCCGCGAACCACACGCTGTAGATCGTCAGCCGGCCAGGGTAAGTCTCATACCCCAGCCGCGCCAGCGCTACCGCCGCGATCAGCAGATGCAGCCCAGCCCACTGCTTGTAAAAGCTCACCGCCTGGTTAACATCAAAGGCGTTGATGTTGGCGCGGATAACGCTCACCGTCCACTGGCCGGCCGTCGCCAGGTCGATCAACAGATAAATGAGGCCCGCCGCCATAGCCAGCCCCGCGCCAGTGACCACTGCCCGCCGTGGTCCGCGCAGGAACAGAAACGCCAGCGCGCCCACCACCGTCGCCAGCGCCAACTGCTTGGTGAAGCCCGCCGCCAGCAGCAGCGCGCACCCGGCCCAGAACGCCGGCTGCCGCCGCCACGGCCGCGCGCTGTCTCGGTCTAGCTCGGCCAGCGCCACCACCGCCAGAATCTCGAACACCACCATGGTCAGGTGCTGTCGAAACAGCGGCCCAATGTGAAACGTGTAGTTAGAGGCCAGCCAGGTCAGCCCCGCGAACACGCCCAGCCACTTGTGCCCGCCGGCCCGGTAGACCCCCCAGCCCAGCGCCGCCGCCCCCACCAGCGACCCCACAAAACTCACCAGCCGCCCGGTCCACAACTGCGGCCCAAACGCCCACACCAGCGGCACGGTCAGCAGGTGGAACAGCGGCGGGTAGATTGAGGTGTAATACGGAAACACCTGGCTGTCGCGGTAGGGCCACTCGCCCTGCGCGTGCAGCACCGTGTCGTACAGCTCAAAGCCCTCGCCCTGGTCGTAGTCATACGGAAAGCGCAGCAGCGCCGCCGCGTAATCTACATACACCGCGAGTTGTGCCACCAGCGCCAGCCCGGCCACCACAAACAGCGTGATCGCCGCCAGCCGCCACGGGCGGGGCAGGGTGCTGAGCAGCCCGGTTGGCGCCGGCGCCGGCGGTGTACTCACCGCCTTAAGCGCTGTACTCAGCGCCGCACTCATGCCGGGCGGTTCCCCGCCGGCCACAGGCTCAGCCCGAACACCACGACCGCCGCCGCCGCCGCCAGCGCCTGCCGCTGCGCCGGGCCGAGGCCGCCGAAGCGCCCGGCCCCCACCAGGTCGGCCCCCAGCGTCACCACGGCCAAGCCCAGCCCAGCCAGCACACACAGCCCCGCCAATTGGCGCTTGGTTAAAGGTGGATCAGAGAACACCAAGCGATTATAGCATTGGGGGTAAGCTGGCCCGCTCTTGGCCAGCGGCGCGTTGTACTCAACGCGCAGGCTGTACCCAGCACTGCAACCTAACCCAGCGCGGCGCGTAATAGCCAGTGACTCGGAACCACTGTGAAAGGTACTGTCTCATGATCGCTGAACCGGTTATTCCTCCTCAATCCGCCGTGGCGCACCCCACGCAGGATGAACGCAATTGGGCCATGTTGGCCCACCTCACCGCGCTGCTGACCGTGGGCGTCGCCGTCTCCACTGGCGGCGTCGGCTACGTCGTGGCGCTGTTCGTGCCGCTGGCCATGTACCTCTACTTCGCCGGGCAGTCGCGCTACGTGGCTTTCCACGCTCTGCAAGCCACCGTCTTCCAAGCGCTGGCCGGCATCGGCTACGTGGTGGCGGCCAGCGCCATTGGCGTGGCCATCGCCGCCGCCTGGACCGTCACCGGCCTGCTCACCTTAGTGCTCGTTGGCCTGGTACTGCTGCCGGTGGCGCTGGGCCTTACCTTGTTCGGCGCGGTCGAGTTGGTGGCGCTGCCGGTGCTGGGTCTGTTCTACGCCCTGCGCGGCGCCTATCTCACGGCCCAGGGCGAGCCCTTCGCCTACCCCTGGATCGGCGGCATCGTCTCGCAAAGCCTGCACCAGCCGGTTTAGCGCCAGCCCCATTGGCACAACAAAAAAGGGACCGGCAGCCACTGCCGGTCCCTTTTTGTAGCGCCTGTTGGACGAGTTAGCGGATGAACAAGAAGCGCGCGACTAGCAGCACGAAAAAGATCGGCACCAGCAGCGTAATCCAATACCACTTGCTGTCGTAGCGCAGGTGCATGTAATACAGCACCACCAGCACCGCCTTGATGACGGCCAGCGCAATCAGCACGATCACCTTCACGTTCTCTTGAATCGGCAGCGCGGCGATGGCGACTTCAATCGCCGTCATCACCGTCAGCCAGACGAACACAATCAGGTAGGTGCGATTCGAAATGTGATGGGTCGCCGGAGCGGCGGTGGGCGCGTGTGAGCTCATGACCGTGTCCTAGATGAGGTAGACCAGCGTAAAAATCATAATCCAGACGACGTCGACAAAGTGCCAGTACAGGCCGAAGATTTCGACGCCCAGGTTCTCGGTTTGCGTGAAGCCGCCGCGCGCCGCCCGCACCACCAGCGTCAGGCACCAGATCACGCCGATGATGACGTGCAGGCCGTGGTTGCCGGTGAGGAGGAAAAAGGCCGCGCTAAACTGGCTCGCCCCGAAGGTCAGCCCCTCGTGCACCAGCTTGGAATACTCGTAAGCCTGCACGCCCACAAAGGTCGCGCCCAGCACCGCCGTGATCGCCAGCCACAGCACCAGCCCGCCGCGCTTGCCGGCCTGAATGCTGTTTAAGCCCAGCACCACCGACAGGCTGCTCACCAGCAGCAGGAAAGTGTTCACCGACACCAACAGCAGCGAGCTGATGGGTTCGGTCAGCAGCCGGTGGGCCTCCGGGTCGTGCGCCCAAATCGTCAGCACCCGCGCGATCAGCGCGCCGAAGATGACGACCTCGGTACCCAGGAAGCACCACATGGCGAACTTGGCCGCCACCGCCGGCGTCTCCGAGCCGTGCACGCGCTCGCGGATGTTGCCGACCAGCCAGCCAGCCGTGCCGATGAGGATGAACGCCAGTCCGCCCACCATCACCCACGGCAGGTCGGTGATGAAGAAGATCAGCGCGCCAAACGCCAGCAGGCCCAGGCCCAGGCCTAACAGCAGCGGCGTGAAGGATGGCTTAGGTAAATGAATGCCCTCGCTATGGCTGGCGAGGTGGGGGTCGAGCGATTGACTCATGCCGAGAGCTCCTGCAATGGAAGAGTGGATCGGGGGCATTCTATCATCAACCCCGCCAGATGCAAGTTGCTGTCCTTATTGGTGATATTTGACGCAATCGCCGCCTTTGCATATAATCGCTGAAACCTTTACCCTTTAGCCTTATATAAACAGCACTCATTTTGCCCGGAGGCCAGTTTGAAAAAGCGTTCTTCTCGCTTTTGGCTCATCGCGTTGTTCTGTATTGGGCTCGCCGCGCTGGCGATCCCGGTGGCAGTGGCCGTGGCCCAATCGGGCCAGGGCGTCGCCTGCCCGCCCGACTGCATGGTCTCGTTCGACATGCCCTCGATCTTCGAACCCGCCTCCTATGAGACGGCGCGGATCGATGAGCTCAATCGCTTCATCCTGATCATCGCCGGCATCATTTTTGTGCTGGTGGAAGGCCTGCTGTTCTTTGCGGTCTTCCGCTTCCGCAATCGCCCGGCCGAGGCGGCGGTGCAGATCCACGGCAACACCAAGCTCGAAATCGCCTGGACCGCCGCGCCGGCCGTCATCCTGGCGGTGCTCATGGGCTTTACCCTCAAAACCATGGGCGAAGTCAAGGCCGTCACCAGCGAGAACGTGCTGCACGTCACGGCCATCGGCCACCGCTGGTTCTGGGAATTCCAGTACCCCGAGCTGGATATCACCACCGCCAACGAATTGATCGTTCCGGTCAACACGATCATCGAAGTGTCGGTTGAGTCGGTCGACGTGGAGCACGGCTTCTGGGTGCCCGAGCTGTTCGGCAAGGTCGACGCCATCCCCGGCTACACCAACCGCGTGCGCTTCACGCCCGACACCGTCCGCGCCGACTTCTTCGGCGGCCAATGCACCCAGTTCTGCGGCGAACAGCATGCTCAAATGCGCTTTGCCGTCCAGGTGAAAACCGCCGCCGACTTCCAAACCTGGGCCGCCACCTTCCAGCAGCCCGCCGCCGATGCCGCCACCCTCACCGGCTCAGCCGCCGCCGGGCGCGAGTTGTTCCTGGCCGGC
Organism: Anaerolineales bacterium; assembly: GCA_043754665.1. Classification (GTDB taxonomy): domain Bacteria; phylum Chloroflexota; class Anaerolineae; order Anaerolineales; family UBA6663; genus JADZEK01. The sequence goes on from JAYUUW010000343.1 coordinate 4,228, forward strand.
ACCAGCACGTGCGTGGCCTGCCATACCGTGGCCGGCACCAATGCCGTCGGCGTCACCGGGCCCAACCTCACCCACCTCGCCAGCCGCAGCTTCTTCGCCGGCGGCATTCTGGCCCGCACCGATGCCAACCTGCGCGCCTGGATTACTAACGCGCCCGGCATTAAGAGCGGCACCGTCATGCCGCGCTTTGCCGATACGTTTACGCCGCAGCAAATCGACGATATGGTGGCGTATCTGGCCACCCTCAAGTAGCGCCTAGAACCAAAGGACGCCTATGACTGCCCAAGCGCAAGCCCTGCCTGCCACCCGCCGCAGCCTGCTGGCGGAGATTATTGACTGGGTGACCACCGTCGATCACAAGAAGATCGGCATCCTGTACCTGGTGGTCAACTTCACCTTCTTCATCATCGGCGGGCTGGAAGCGCTGCTGGTTCGCACCCAGTTGGCCGGCTCGAACCTCAAGGTGCTCGACCCCCAGACCTACAACGAGATGTTCACGCTCCACGGCACCACCATGATCTTCCTGGTGATCGTGCCGATTTGGGCCGGGTTTGCCAACTACTTTGTGCCGCTCATGATCGGCGCGCGCGACATGGCCTTCCCGCGCCTCAACGCCCTCTCCTTCTGGCTGCTGTTCTTCGGCGGCCTGGTCATGTACTCGTCCTTCCTGTTCCCCGGCGTCGACGGCCGCCCGCAGTTGCCCAATGCCGGCTGGACCTCCTACCCGCCGCTGACCGGCATCCTGTATTCCCCCGGTCAAAACATCGACTTCTGGATTTTGGGCCTGCACTTGCTGGGCGCGTCGTCTATTATCGGGGCCATCAACTTCCTGGTCACCATCCTCAACATGCGCGCCCCCGGTATGAAGCTCACCGAAGTGCCCATGTTCGTCTGGTCCATGATGGTCACCTCGGCCATGGTGATATTTGCCACGCCCTCACTTACCGTGGCTATCTCGCTGCTGCTGGCTGACCGGCACTTTGGCACAGCCTTCTTCGATCACACCCGCGGCGGCGACCCGCTGCTCTGGCAGAACTTGTTCTGGTTCTACAGCCACCCGGCCGTGTACATTATGGTGCTGCCCGGCATGGGTATCGTCTCGGAAATACTCTCGGTCTTCTCGCGCAAGCCGCTGTTCGGCTACAACTTCATCGCCTGGTCGTCGGTCGCCATCGCCGTGCTGGGCTTCTCGGTCTGGGCCCACCATATGTTCCAGGTCGGCTCCAGCCTGGCGGTCAACACCTTCTTCGCCGCCGCCAGCATGGTCATCGCCGTGCCCACCGGCGTGAAGATCTTTAACTGGATCGGCACCATGTGGGGTGGGGCGCTCGACATGCGGTCGCCCATGCTCTTCGCCATCGGCTTCATCTCCATGTTCATCATCGGCGGCCTCAGCGGCGTCATGCTGGCCTCGGTGCCGGTCAACTGGCAGGTCCACGACACTTACTTCGTGGTCGCCCACCTGCACTACGTGCTCTTTGGCGGCTCGGTCTTCGCCATGTTTGCCGCCTTCTTCTACTGGATCCCCAAGATCACCGGCTGGCAGTTGCAGCGCGGCTGGGGCCGGGCGCAGTTCTGGCTCATGCTGATCGGCTTCAATCTCACCTTCTTCCCCATGCACATCAGCGGCCTGCTGGGCATGCCCCGCCGCATTTACACCTACGCCTCCGGCCAGGGTTGGGAAATCTGGAACCTCATGTCGACCATCGGCGCGTTCCTGATTGCCATTTCGGTGCTGCTGTTCATCATCAACTTCTTCGTCAGCGCCCGCCGCAAAGAACCGGCCGGCAATGACCCGTGGGGCGGCGCCTCGCTGGAGTGGGCCACTACCTCCCCGCCGCCGGCCTACAACTTCGATGTCATCCCGCCCGTCAAGGGCCGCGACCCCCTCTGGCTGCTCCAGCGCGAGGGCCGGGCGGAAGGCAGTAAGCGCGCTCACGCGTAGGTTATGACTACTGCGCTGCCCACCCCGCCCACCGCCCGCCGTTTCCGCTGGCTGGCGTTAGCGACGGCGGTGACTACCTTCGGTCTGATCGTCCTCGGCGGCATCGTCCGGGTGACGGGTTCCGGCATGGGCTGCGGCGATCACTGGCCGCTGTGCAACGGCCAGTTGTTCCCGCCGCTCGACCTGCCGACCTTCATCGAGCTCTCGCACCGGCTGGTGACCACCCTGGTTACTCCGCTGATCCTCGCCACGGCCTACTTCGCCTGGCGCAGCTACAAACACGTGCGCTGGATCGTCGCCCCGGCGTTGTGGGCCGTGGCCCTGCTGGTCATTCAAATCTTGCTCGGCGCCATCACGGTCAAGCTGGAGCTGCCGGCCGGCGTGGTGGCCCTCCACCTGGCGAACGCCCAGGCCCTGCTGGCCCTGCTGTTAGTCGTCACGGTCGTTGCCTTTCAATACGAAAAAGACCCGCGCGTCGGCCAGTCGCTGTTCCACTTCGACGCTCTCAGCCGGCTGGTAGGTACCACCGCGCTCGGCGTCTACGCCCTCATCATCACCGGCTCGCTGGTCACGGCCGGGCGCGCGGCGGCGGCCTGTGTCGGCTGGCCGCTGTGCAATGGTTCGCTCACGCCCACCAGCGCGCTGGGCTGGCTGCACATGGGCCACCGCTACGTGGCCGCCGCCGTCGGCCTGATGCTTATTGGGGCCGTGCTCCAGGCCTGGCGTCTGCGCCGCAACGACGGGCCGGTCTTCGTGGCCGCCCTGGTCACTGGGGCGCTGTTCCTGGCCCAAATCCTGGTCGGCGCGTTCAACGTGCTGCGTTCTTTCCCCGCCTTTCTGAACGGCCTGCACGTCGCCACCGCCTCGGCCGTGTGGGCCGGCACGGTGGTCTTCGCGGTGCTGGCCATGCAGTACGTGCGCCTGTCGCCGCTCAAGTTTCCCATTCCGGTCCGCGCGGCCGGGCGCGGTCTGCGCGCCGCCGTGGC
>JAYUUW010000344.1:0-5605 GCA_043754665.1 Anaerolineales bacterium
GTCAGCGCCACCGAAGACCGCGTCGTCGGCACGCTCGACATCGAAAAAGCCATCAAGCACGGCGAGCGCCACTTTGAACCCGGCGTGCTCGCCGCCGCCAACCGCGGCCTGCTCTACATCGACGAAGTCAACCTGCTCGACGACCACGTCGTCGACCTGCTGCTCGACTCGGCCGCCATGGGCGTCAACGTCGTCGAGCGCGAAGGCATCTCCTTCGCCCACCCGGCCCGCTTCATCCTCGTCGGCACCATGAACCCGGAAGAAGGCGACCTGCGCCCGCAACTGCTCGACCGCTTCGCCCTCTCGGTCGAGATTCACGGCCTGGCCGCCCCCGCCGACCGCATGGCCATCATGGAGCGCACCCTCGTCTACGAAGCCGACGCCGAAGCCTTCCGCGCCGTCTGGCAGCCCAAGGAACAGGAACTGAGCGCCGAGATCGAGCGCGGCCGCGAGCTGGTCGAGCACGTCGAATACCACAAGCGCGACCTGCACTCCATCGCCGCCCTCACCTCCAGCCTGCAAGTCGACGGCCACCGCGCCGACCTGGTCATCCTCAAGGCCGCCCGTGCCCACGCCGCCCTGCAAGGCCGCACCGCCATCAACGAGATCGACATTGCCGTGGCCGCCGAGCTGGCGCTGCCGCACCGCGTCAAGAAGGGGCCGTTCCAACAGGCCGAAGTCAACCTGTTCGACCTGGAAGAGCGCATCGAGCAAATCCGCAGCGAGTTCACCGGCAGCGAAGGCGAGCCGCAGGAAAGCGACGAACCCGGTCCCGTAAAAAAAAACAGGGCGTAGCGCAGGAAAACTCTGACGAAACGCCCGACTTCGGCCAGGCCGACGCCGCCCCCCAGCAGACGGCCGACAACCGCGACGCCTACTGGTGGGAAGGCGGCCAGAAGATCAAGACCGGCGAGTCGTTCGACCCGCGCAAGCTCGATACCCCGCTCGACAAGCTCACGCGCAAGGCCGGCGGCAAGCGCTCGCTTACCCGCACCGACCGCAAGCGCGGGCGCTACATACAGGCCCGCCCGGCCAACGGCAAGACCAACGACCTGGCCTTCGACGCCACCCTGCGCGCCGCCGCCCCCATGCAGCCGGGGCGCGCCGACCAGCGGGCCATCAATAAAGTCGCCTTCTCGATTGAGACCTCCGACCTCCAGCGCAAGATCCGCGTCAAGCGCGCCTCCAACCTCATCCTGTTCGTGGTCGACGCCTCCTGGTCCATGGCCGTGGCCGAGCGCATGTCGGCCACCAAGGGCGCCATCGTCTCGCTCCTCACCGATGCCTACCAGCGCCGCGACCGCGTGGGGCTGATCGTCTTCCAAAAGAACCGCGCCACGCTGGTGCTGCCGCCCACCAACTCGGTGCAGCTCGCGCAGCGGGCGCTGGCCGACATCCCCGTCGGCGGCAAGACCCCGCTCTCGGCCGGGCTCACGCTGGCCTTCAAAGTCATCGAGCTCGAAAAGCGCACCCACCCCGACGTAATGCCGATGATGATCCTGCTGACTGACGGGGCCGGCAACGTGTCCATTACCGACCTCGCGCCGCAGGAGGAGGCCCACCGCGCCGCCGACCAGTTCCGCGAGGGCAAGATTCGCGGCGTGGTCATCAACATGGAGCACGTGGCCTTCGACCAGGGGCTGGCGCGCGGGCTGGCCGAAAGGCTGGGCGCGCCCTGCTACACCCTGCGCGAGCTCAAAGCCGAGAGCCTGTACCAGACCGTGAAGGACGAGTTGGACGGGAAGAAGTAGGGCTGGGATGTGGGAGGTGGGAGGTGGGAAAGAGCTGGGGGACTTGAAGGGACTCGGGGACTCAGGGGAGGCGGTATGAAAGCAAGGGTGACGACGGGCGGGCGAATGGTCATTCCGGCGGCGCTGCGGCGGCAGTTGCACATTACGCCCGGCACGCGCATTCATATCGAGGTGGATGCGGCGACGCAGCAGCTTGTGCTGACGCCGATCACGCCGGAGTTTGTGCACAGCCTGCGCGGCTCATTGAAGGGCAAAGGCGCACTTAAGCGTCTGGAAGCGGAACGCCGCGAGGAGCGCGAACGGGAAGGCTAATGTCCGTGTCTATGAGCTCATTGCATTCGTCTGTGGATGGGATAGTACTTGGACCTGACCTGCCCCCGGAACCATTCCTGCGGGTAGTGATATTCGACTATGAAACAGCCGCAAGATTTGTCCTTGATTGGGCCATGGTAGATGCTGCGTCAGCGGCTGACTACCTGGGGTTGTTTTTGGCGAAGGTTCACCGAGAGCTGCGTACTGATGGTCTTGGGTCAGCAGGCCACTACATGCAGTCGAGGGCAGGTATACAGACATCTTTTGGTAATAATCGTCCATCCATAAGTTACATAGCGTTCAGCCATTTTTGCGAATTGCTTTTTGAGAGCCCGTCACTTGTGGGGGCTGTCCAAGCTCAACCGGACTACGCCCACACGGTTGGTGAAAACGACTTTTTCAGGCAGCGCGACCACAATGCATTTGCGCTTGAACGTGGATATGGATGGCGGCCCAGGCGACATGTCTTTCTGGATCCCAATCCGATTTCGGCCTCGGCCAGGACGGCCTATCATGAGCGTGTGCGCCAACAACGGGCAGAATATGAACAGGCACGGATCAAAGAAGAGGCTGATAAACAGACCCGCCTCATGGCTGCAAAGGAGGCGCGACGGCGGGAGATTGAGCCGCGCCTAATTGAGGAAAGACGGAAGTCTGACGAAAACAAAACCTTTAGGGCGCAATTTGCTGATCTCCCACTCGCTGAGCAGGTACAGCGCTTAGCATGGGATGAGGCACATTCGATCCGTGTTTTCCCAATCAAGGTCGAAACAATCACCTCAGAAGTATTGAAGCAAACAGATAGGCGCACGCGGCAACAACTATTGCGCCGCATTTCTACACGCTGGGAACCATTTTGGAGGCAACTCGGGCTGCGTCTTAAAGTAATTGAGGACGAGTTTGGCGGGATGCCCGAATGACGAGGGCTGGAAACAACAACGCGGGCCATCAGAGGCCCGCGTTTGATTAAAGGCGGTGGCGGTTGGAGGGCCGGCTAAATCTCGACCCGGTAGAACTCGTGCGTGCCGCTTTCGACAATGCTGCTGAGTTGGGCGAACCAGACCTGGAACTCGGGGCGCTGGTACAGCTCGCGGCGACTGGCTTCCCACACGGCCAGGTCGTCCGTCTCGATCTCGATGATGGCGTTGAACATCTCGCCCGAGAGGTCGGTGAGGATGCGCGGGCGGCGGCCGACGCCGGTGTCTTCCAGCAGCGCGCCGTAGCGCTGCAGCAGCGCCACCGCCTGCCGGATCTGCCACTTGAGCGCCCGGTAGCACTCGCGCACCACCACCACGCCGGGCCGCGACCAGCCGGGGTGGTCGGCCTCCAGCGTGTAGAAGTCTTGGTGGCCGGTCTGCACGATCTGTTGGAACTCTTTGAACCAGCTGTCGAAGCCGGGGCGGTCAAAGACCTGCGTGCGGCCGGCTTCCCACTCGGCCAGGCTCGGCACCAGCAGCTCGGACACAAAGGTGTACATGGGGCCGGAGATGTCGGTCAGGGCGGCCTGTCGGTAGGTGATCTCGGGGCGGGGGCCGGCGACGCCGGGCATGCGCTCGAAGAGGTTGACGGCCTGGTCGATGCGGCCGAACTTGAGTTGGTAGACGTCGCGAACCTGGATCATGCGGCTGCTCCTAGAAGGCGGTGGATGGTGCGCCCCTGATCTTAATGGGAGTGGCGCGGTTTGTCGAGTGTGGCGCGGGTCAGGGCGCTACGACCGCAGCTCGCGCAGGTTCTCCCACATGATGTAGGCCCCAGCGATGAGCACGGCCACGACCGTGATCTCCCAGAACCATTGGGCCAGCAGCACCAGCGCGGCCACCAGCGCCAGCGCGATGGTGACGCTATCGACCAGGCGGGCCAGTTGGCGGCGGAACCCGGCCTCGACAAAGATGATGACTGATAGCAGCGCCACCAGCCCAAAGATGAGGTACTGGCGCGCGAACAGCACCAGCCCGACGAAGCCGATAATCATCAGGCCGATGCTGATGGCGGCCCAGAACTCGGCCACCCGGTTGAGGCGCAGGGTGCTGTCGGGCGCGGGGCGATGGGCGCGGCGCAGGTGGGCGCGCAGCGGGCCGCGCTCGCCGGCCTGCACCTCCGCGGCGTGCAGGGTCAGGGCCTCGGCCAGCGCCCCGCCGCCGGCCAGCTCGGCGCGGGCCTGGTTGAGGGCGCGCGAGTGCTCGGCCAGCTTGGCCTGGTGGGCGGCGTAGGCTTTGGCCAGGTGTGGCCGGCCGACCATGGCGGCGGCCTCGACCCCCAGGCCGGTGAGGGCGCGGCTGTGCTCGGCAATAGCGGCCTCGAGCTCGGCGCGGCGGGCGGCGAGGGCGGCCTGTTGGGTGGCAATCTGCTGGACGGCCTGGGCGGGCGGCGGCACTTTGTCGAGGCCGGCCCAGCCCAGCGGGTCGTACCACGAGCGGCGCATCTGGCCGTCGCGGTTGTACACCGGCCCGGCCGGGGCATTCTCGCCGGCGATGGGGTCGCGGGCATAGAGGCCCCACAGGCCGCGATAGTTCAGCGCCCAGGTCTGAGCCTCATCCAGCAGGATGGGCTCGCCCCAGGCGCGGTCGCCGCCCAGGCCGATGACGCGGCCATCGCCGCGGGCGTAGTCGACAAACGGGATGCGGAACACGTTGAAGCCTTCATGCTGGTCGTGCGCGGCGGCTTCGCCCCGGGTCTCGCGGATGAGGCGGCGGCCGAGGGCCTGCACGGCATCGACCAGGCGGACGAGCGGGGCGAGGAAGGGCAGCTCCAGCTCGGCCAGGTATTCGCCGCGCGCGTAGTAGCTGGCGTGCGAGCCGGCCCCGGCGTAGATGACCGGGTGCTCGCCGACCTTCTCGACTTCGGGGTCGTCCCAGCGGCGGCGCAGGTCGTCGCCAGCGAAGTCGTGCGAGGCGTAGGCCACCCACTCGGGGTGCGGCTGGCCGTCAGCGTCCTCGGAGAGATAGACGTAGATCATCTCCCAATCGGCTTCGTGGTCGTTGACGCCGAAGAAGCCGGAGCGCCAGTTGTTGAAGGGGTAGAAGAACCAGTATTGCAGGGCGACCCAGCCGTTCTGGCGGACCACGCGGCCGTAGTAGCGGTGGGCTTCGCTGGGCGGCAGCAGTTTCTCAAACAACTGGCCGGCAGCGGCGGCGGTGTCGCCGGGTACGCGGCCGCGCGCCAGCAGGGTGATGGAGAACAAGGCGTCCACGAAGCGCGAGCCGTAGCCCACGCGGGCCAGGCGGCCACGCCCGGCGGCGAAGACATCGGTGGGGTCTTTCTTGGCCAGGCCGCTTTGCACGGCATAGGCGGCCAGCTCGGCGATGTTGAGCGGCTCGATGAATTTGAGGTAGTAGACGGCGCCGAATTCGGCGGCGCGCGGCGCGGAGAGCTTGGCGAGCGTTAACTCGCCTTCGGGCACGAGGCAATGGGGGGCTTCGTTGGGGCGCTGCACCCACAGGCTGCAGGCGCGCACGTAGCGGTCTACATCGAGCGGGAAGACGCGCTCGCCGCGCGTGTAGCGGATGACCGGCTCGAAGCGCTGGAGCAGGGCGCGGTCGGCG
>JAYUUW010000345.1:0-2986 GCA_043754665.1 Anaerolineales bacterium
GCGCATTTGGGCGCAGGACAACCAGCGCCTCGCGCCCTACGGCCTGGGCAACGCCTGGGTCAGCAACACCTTCCATCACTACTGCCTGCAATTCCGCCATGACCTGGCCGAGCCGCCGCCCGCCTAAGCCTTAACGGGCATGAGTGATTCTCATCTCCTATCTTTAACCGCTGCCCTCCGACCTCTGACTTCCGACTTCCGACCTCCCCTCTATGCCTCCCGCCCTGCTCCGCCTGCCTTACGACGCCACGCTGACGCGGGCCGGCATTGAGTACGCCAAGAAGAGCCTGCACTACACCTACAACCGCATGCGGCTGGGCGCGGGCGCGCGGCTGCGCAAGATCGTGGCCGGCGTGGCGGTGGAGCTGGCCTTTCAGCGCTGGCTCGACGCCACCGGCGTGCCTTACGACCGGCTGGGGGCCACGCCCTTCACCGAGCCCGACCGCTACGACCTGCACCTGGGCGGGCGGCGCTGCGATGTGAAGAGCTTCCTGGTGAGCGACAAGACCCAGATCACGGCGCTGCGGCGCGACCCCACGCTGCTGTATGGCGCGGAGGCGCTGGTGCCCGAAGACCAACTGCACAGCGCCCGCATGGACGAGCAGGACATTTACCTGTTCGGCTTCCTGGCCGGGCTGGAGACGCGCGGGGCCGAGGCGCTGCAGCGGGCGCTGCTGGCCGAGCAGCCGGTGTATTTGCTCTACGCCTTCGAGCGGCCGGAGTGGCGCGGGGTGGGCGCGGCCTGGCGCACGCTGGGCCGGCTGATCCTGAAGGCGGATGGGCGGCAGGCAGTGGCGGTGGAGGTCGGCGGGCAGGACCAGGCCCGCGCCGCGCTGGTGGAGCCGCTGACGCTCGCGCCGCGCACCCGCATGGTGACGCGGGCCGAGTATTACACGCTGCTGTACCTGCACGCGGCGCGGCTGCCGGCCGAGCCGGTGGGCGTGCGCAGCGCCGCCCTGCATCAGACGCAGCTCATCGCGCCTAAGGACTGGGTGAACATTTGGGTCTATGGGCTGGAGATTTTCATTGCCGGCTGGCTGACCAAAGCCGAGTTCCGCGAGCGGGCGCGGCGGCTGCCGGCCGGGTCGGCGGTGTGGCAGTATCCCAAGACGCAGACCGACAACCGCGCCGTGCCGGTGGCGCAACTGCGGCCGGTAAGTGAACTGGCTGCGCTGGTGAAGAAGGCGGCGGGGTAGGACGATGATTAGGCCGGCGTCCTTGTTTACCGGGGGGCGGGCCGGCGGCCTGCCTGGCGAGCGAGTGATGAACTTGACCGGCTTACTGGCCGCCAACGAGCGGCGGCGTGGCTGTGGAGACAACCAGACCGTTGAAGTTTCTTGGCTGAGCCAGAGGTGACACATGCGTTATGTTGATATGGAAACTTGGCCTCGCCGCAAGCACTTTAGATTCTTTAGTACCTTTAATCACCCCCATTTCAGCATGTGTGTAAACGTGGAGGTGACCGGTTTTTACCCCTTTGTGAAGCGTAATGGCTATTCGCTCACCGTCGCCATGGTGTACATCATCTCGCGGGCTGCGAATGCGATTCCGGAATTCAGGCAGCGCATTCGCGCGGCTCAAGTGGTAGAGCACGCGATCGTGCATCCTGGTTTTTCAATCTTGATTGACACCGACCTTTTCAGCTTTTGCGCCGTGGAGTATGCCGAGAATTTTCCCGAGTTTTCCAGGCGGGCGGCACAAAAGATTGCGTATGTGAAAGCCCACCCTGATCTGGAAGGCAGCCCCGAGAAGGATGATGTGTTGTACATGAGCCCCATTCCTTGGGTATCATTCACAAGCTTTTCGCACCCCATGCAGTTACACCCAGCGGATTCGGTTCCCCGCTTTGCGTGGGGAAAATTCTTCCAGGAGAGCGACACCTTGAAGATGCCGCTCAGCGTACAAGGGCATCATGCTGTCATGGATGGCATCCACATGGGCCGATTTTATGAAACGGTGCAGGATTACCTGCATCACCCGGAAGTTGTGCTAGGGGCCGTGTAAGCGCGCTGCCCACCACCACGGGCACTGGCAATTCAAGATGCGGGCGCTGTTGGGAACGCATGGTTAACTCAGACGTGATCCGCGCACGCTATTTGCGTGATGCAGTGGCCGAGGCGCAGGCCGGCGTGGACACGCTCACGGCGGGCGAGTGCCGGCCGCAGTTGGCCGCGCAGGTGTACGCCCTCACCGCGCAGCCCCGCGCCCTCGACCATTACTTCCCGCTGGCCCGCGTGCTCGCGCCGCCCGAGCGTGACGCCTTCGACGCGCTGGTGCTGGCCCTCGCCCGGCATCCCCAATTGGAGGTGCGCCTGTTCGGGCCGGACTGCGCCGACCAGACCGCCGCGCTCCCCGCCGACGCCCGCGCCCTCGTGGCCGGGCATCTGGCCGAGACCTTCTTCTACCGCCGCGATGTGCTCGACCGCCTGCTCAGCGCGCCGCGCCAGGTGCGCCTGTACACCACCCGCGCCGCCTACGCCGCTGACGGCGGGGTGGCCGGCGGCAGCTTTCACGCCGAGCGCGGCGCGGTGCAGTTGGTGCTGGCGCGGCTGTATGAGGGCTTCAACGGCGCGTGGCCGGGGGTGGCGCCGTTCCTGCACGAGCTGGGCCACCTGCTCGACTTCGTGGATGTGGCGGCCGGCCGCATGGGCCAGAGCGCAGGCTTGCTGCCGGGCCTCAGCCCGCGCGACGGTGCGGTGTACACGCCGCTGGCGCGCGCGTTGTTCCTAAAGGGTAAGCAGCTTGAGCGGGCGCGCTACCAGGCGCTGGCCGAGGGCCGCGCCGCGCCGGGCGACCCGCCGCCGGTGGGCCACCCCTACGTCTTTCAGAACGACACCGAGTTCTGCGCCGGCTACTTCGAGATGTTCTTTCGCAACCCGCACTACCGGGCCACGCTCAACCCCGACCTGCACGCCGGCTACGTGGCCCTCTTCGGCTACGACCCGCGCCGCTGCTGGCCGCAGGACTTTCCGTTTTACGTGGAGCA
>JAYUUW010000346.1:0-1969 GCA_043754665.1 Anaerolineales bacterium
GCAGCGCCACCACTTCACCAATGACGATGGTGGCCGGCGGCGGCACGTCCTTCGCCACGGTGGCGATGTCGGCCAGCGTGCCCACCAGCACTTGCTGGAGCGCGGTGGAGCCCCAGTGGATGACGGCCACCGGCGTGGTCGCTTTGCGCCCGGCCGCGATCAGCTTGGCGGTGATGGCGGGCAAGTGCTTGACGCCCATCAGCAGCACCAGTGTGCCGCTGCGGGGCAGGTCATCCCAGGCCGCGCCGTTCGTGTCGTCGTCCGCCGTGTGGCCGGTGACCACCGTGAACGACTGCGCCACGTGGCGGTGCGTGACCGGGATGCCGGCGTAGGCCGGGGCCGCGATGGCGCTGGTGACGCCCGGCACCACCTCGAACGGAATGCCCGCCGCTGCCAGGGCCAGCGCTTCTTCGCCGCCGCGCCCGAATACAAACGGGTCGCCGCCCTTCAGCCGCACCACGGTCTTGCCGGCGCGGGCGTAGGCAATGAGCTTGTCGTTGATGTCTTCCTGCGCGCGGCGGGCGCGAGCCGGTTCTTTGCCCACGTCGATCAACTCGGCCCAGGCCGGCGTTTCGGCCAGCAGCGCCGGGGCGATCAGGCGGTCATACAGCACCACGTCGGCGGTGCGCAGGCAGCCCAGCCCCTTCACGGTAATCAGGCCGGGGTCGCCCGGCCCGCCGCCGACCAGGTAGACCTTGCCCCAGGTGTCAGACATTTGCTGTCTCGGTGCGCGGCTGGCGCGCCGCCAGTTCGGCCAGGGTGGGGGGCTCGGCCACGCTCACCGTCACCGCGAAGCGCTCGCGGCCGGGCGCGCTCGCCGCCAGGGTGTACTCGCCCACGCCGTACAGCGTGTCAAAGTAGGTGGTCAGCGCCGGGTGCAGCGCCTCCAGCCGGTCGGGCGTGTTGGGGGCCAGCAGCCGGTCGTTCACGGTCACCAGCAGGCGGCTCAGGTCGAACCGCAGCGTGGTCTCGGCCGCGATGCGCTGCGCCGCCGCCAGCAGTGCGCCCACCGCCTGCGCCAGCACGGCCTGCTCGTCGCCCTCCACGGCGGCCTTGCGGGTGTACAGCAGGCCTAGCGCGCCGCCGGTCTCATCCAGGCTGTAGGCCGCCTGGTGGCCGATCAGCAGCACCCCCGGCCCGTGGTGCACGTGGCGGTAGTCGGCCACGTCGATCAGCAGTTCGGGCGTGCTGTGCGCCTGAATCCACTGGTTGAAGTACCCCACCCAGTGCGTCTCGGCGGCGGCGCTGGGGTTAGCGACGAACAGCTTGACGGCCAGATGTTGCAGCGTCATGCCTGGGCCGCCTCGGCCGGGCCGGCACGCGTAGCGAGCCGCAGCGCCCGCAGCTTGCGGTAGGCGGCGTGCGTGGCCTCCAGCACCAACTGCGCCTCTTCAATGCGCTGGTGGGCCCCCTCGGGCGTAAAGGCCTCGCCCGCCGCCGCGTGCGCCTGGAAGAAGTACTGCCCGAACTTGCCATGCGCGTATGCATCCCAGAACAGCTTGGTGTCGTAGAAGCGCGCCCGGAACTCGCGCACAATGCTGTCGGGGTCGGTCGGCACGTCGTAAAACTCTTCCTTCACCAGCCCGTGGATGGCTTGCAGCATGGCCGCAAACGCCAACTCGCCGGCCTTCTGCGCCTGCCCAGCTTCGAGCAGCAACTGCGCCTCAAAAATCTGCCGGTCCGCGCCGGTCAGCGCGAAGTCGATGCGTGAAATCACTTCGCCCGCGCACTCGCCCACGCCCATGTCGCCGATGGTGAACACCCGCGCGTCGCCCCAGTCGGTGTAGTAGGTCGGGTCGGCGTCGTAGGTGGGCATGGTGGTCAGGTCGTTCAGCAATTGCTTGATCTGCACCTTGCCGATGCGCTTCACAAAATTCTGAAAGGTCTCGTCGGCCTCGCGCGCCGCCACGTAGCGGTCGGTCAGGCGGTCGACCACATCGGGGATGCGCTTGGACGGCACCGCGCCGAC
>JAYUUW010000347.1:0-2916 GCA_043754665.1 Anaerolineales bacterium
GCGCGGCGGCCATGCGCCGGATCTCATCGATCTTGCCCTGGGTGATGGCGTGCTGCTCAATTAGCTCCCCAACCGTGGCTTGCCGCTCCCGCAGACGCCCCAACTCCTGGGCGGCCACGTTCATCTGGTGGCGGAGGGCCGCCGCGGCTATCTCATCTTCCTCGTCCCCCAGCGCGGCGGCATAGCGGTTCACCCGGCGCTCGGCCTTGCTGATCAACTCGCCCACTGCTTCGGCCTCGGTCTGCATGGGCTTGACTTCGCACGCGCGGCGGGCCGCGTACTCGCGTAAGCCCTTCTCGCGGCGCTGGTCATCGGTCAGGATGTCCACCAGCCAACCCCACACAATGGCGTCTACCTTGGGCAGCGGAATGACTGATTCGCGGCAGCCGCCCTCATGGTGACTGACTGCCGAGCACATGTAATACAGGTACGACTTGGGCAGGTTCGGGCTCACGTGGCAGCCGTGCATCCGGTGGCCGCAGGTGCAATGAATAAACCCGGTCAGCAGGTATTCCCGTCCGCGCCAGGCGGGCTGCACGCGGCGATTGTTGGCCAGGCGGTCCTGGGCGGCCTGCCAGGCGTCAAGCCGAAGAATGATCAACCCATCATGGCGGGTGGTCTGGCCGTAGTGGTCGAGAATGCCGACATAAATATTGTTGCGCAGAATGCGCTTGATGGTGGTCTGATACCACTGCGTGCCCTCGCGGCTGCGGCTGGGCGGCGGCACCTGGGCGGTCGTCAGGTTCTCGGCCAGAGTTCGAATGCCCTCCCCGTCGACAAAGCGCTGAAAAATGTCGCGCACAATGGCGGCCTCGGCTTCGCAGATTTCAAGGCGGGCATTGCGCCGCTCGCCCACGCGGCGATAACCGAAGGGCGGATGCCCGGCCCCCACCCATTTGCCGCTGGCGGCCTTGGCGCGCCGGCCGCGAAGGCTGCGTTCCATGATGGTGGCCCGCTCGCGCTTGCCCTTCCAGCCCATCAAGTAGCGGACAATATCGCCCTCGGCCGAGTCAGGCACCTGTCCACCATTGATGAACACCAGTTCCGCCCCGGCCCGGTCGAATTCGCGGCAGATCACCAGAAAGTCAACGTCATCGCGTGACAGTCGGTCAGGGTCGTACACCATCACGGTATCGCCCTCCCGCAGATTTTCGCGCAGCCGCGTCAGGGCCGGCCGGTCCAACGTGGCACCGCTACAGTCATCAGTGAACGTCAGCCGGTCCGAGACAGTCAATCCCAGCCGCGCCGCGTCCTGGTGGGCGGCGGCTAGCTGCGTGGGTAGGCTGTAGCCCTTCTCGGCTTGGTCATCGGTGCTCACCCGCGTATATAAGAGCGCTCGCTTTGACATTGCTACCTGAGCCCTTCTGTGTTGCGTGTTGTGTTGCCGCTATTGTGGTGTTGTGTTGGCACTGTAAACGCCACTTTCGGCGGATCCGTCCCGTCAGGGAAGGGAAGGGCCAGCGGCCCATAGGTCAACTCATGCGCGAGGCGGCGATAGTCCCACCCCTCCGCCCAGGCAGTCACCCGCCCCCGCTGGCCGGGCTTGGTCACTTCGGCCAGTACGCCGGCATCCTTCAGCAGCTTGGAGAGTGTGCGCCAGGCCGGGTCAGTCACCACTGCCGCCCCGCTGGCCCCCAACTCGCGGATTCCGAACCCGTAGCGGTCGCCCCACCACGCGAACAGCCGCACCGTCTGTCGCCAGGCGTGTAGGCGGTCGGGCTGGGCGGGCACGTTCTCGATCACCACGGCTGGCTCATCCACTGGCGCAGGCAGCATGTAGACTTGATAGCCCTGGTCGGGCATCCACTCAGCCCAATGGCCCGGGGACAGCACCCGGAAGGCATCGCGGGCAATGGCGGCCTTCTGGCGCAGTTCTTCTATCCTGATCGTCTTCACGCCCCACACCACCAGCAGCACACACACCACGGCCCCCAAGGTACCCACCACCGCTAGCACCGTCCAGCGCAGCAGCGCCCAGAACTGGCCGGCTGACTCGGCCCGCCCCGCGCTGACAGCCGCCTGGGTGGCCCCCAGCGCACTCTGGCTGGCCCGGGCGGCGGCCGTGGGCGTAGCGGCCCGCCTGGTGGCGTCCACGGCCTGGACACGCGCCCCTAGGGTGCTTTCGGCGGCCTGGGTGCGCTCAGCGGCAGCATTGGTGGCGTCAGCCTGCCCAGCGCCCACGGTGAGGGACAAGGCCGCCCGCGTCTGCTCGGCGGCCAGGTTGTCGCGGGTGAGTTGCGCGGCAGCCGTCGCCGTGGCGCGGGCGCTTTGGTCGGTGGCGGTCACCTGGGCGACTTGTGTTGCAATCGCGCCGGCGGTAGCGGTGGCCCGGTCTATAACGCGCTGAGCCTCGGCGGGCAGAACATCACCCGCCGAGGCAGTTACTACGATCTGCGCCGGTCCACAGGCGGCCAGCAGCAGGACCAACAGCGCCAGCGCTAGATACTTCAATCGGACATCCTTAGGGCCGGGCATCGCACGCCCGGCCAAGTTGATTGTGTCAGTTGGCCGCGGCGGCAACCAGGGCGGCCTCGTCGGCCTTCTGCCGCGCGCTGCTCTCTTGAAACGTCAGCGGCTTGAAGCCCAGCAGCGCGGTCTTGACCTTCCCGCAGTCTTCGCGCACCTTGGCCAGGGTCAGCACCTGGCCGGAATTCACCAGGCCGTCGCGCAGACCTTCCAGCACATGCTCGGGGTAGAACTCCTCTTCGAGCATGTGGGCCGTGTTGAGCGCGGCATAGGTGGCGCGCTGCTCGGGCGTCAAGCTGGCCAGCCACTTCTCGCGCAGCACTTCGGCGAGGGCCATAGCTTCGCGCACGTCATCCTTGGCGTACTTGACTTCGAAGGGCTTCATTTTCTCGAACGTGGCTTGCATCTTAGGCAGCGGGCTATTGAAGGTCAGGGCGGCGGCGGGTGTGG
>JAYUUW010000348.1:0-3537 GCA_043754665.1 Anaerolineales bacterium
GATCAAGTGCCGCGGAAGTTTGGGGGTCTTCAGCGCGGTAAACGGATTGCCGTAGCCGTTCTCGTCCAGCCAGACGCCAAAAGTCTTCAGCGAGCGCACTTCCTGGTGGATGGTGCCGAGCGAGAGCGGCCGGTCCTCGGTGGGCTTGTACGGGTGGCCGGCCCAGGCCTGCTGCAGGCTCATTCGATAGGTCACGAAGGCCTTGGCCCGCTCGGGGGTCAGGTGCGTGATCAGCAACTGGCCCTTGGGCTGTTCCCGGATCAGATAGTCCGAGAAATACCGCAGAATCTTGTCGTAAATGTGAATGGTCTGCGGGCTCAGGTTGCGAATCCGCAGATCGGCGAAGTACTGTTGCACCACATTGCTATAGGGAACCTTCATGCTTTTCGACCTCTGGAACTGGGTTGCCATGGTTGTACTCCTTATGGCTGGCAGCGGGCTAGGCCCGGACTTTCCTGCCCATTCCCGCCCATTCCCGGTTCCGCGAGGAAGTAAATGCACAGGGTTGCGGAGGGGGTCCCGTAGCACCGGGTCGCAACCTGGAATCACAACCGGGTGCTACGCAGTAAAGCGATAGCACCCGGTTATGAACGACTTTTGGCACTGGGTTGTGTGGGCCGCCGGGGATTCGAACCCCGAACCCTGTGCTTAAAAGGCACCTGCTCTGCCATTGAGCTAGCAGCCCTACAAAACCGATTGTATCATGCGCGGCGTGGCGGCGTCAACGCGCAGCGGCTCGAAGGGGGCATCTCTAGATGGTGGCTGCCTTTGACCCGGCGGTTGTCCCGAAAGGATGCTTCGCTAAAACCGCGGCACTCGCAAGCTCGTAAGGCGAAGCCCGCAGCCCTTTGGGCAGTCACCCAACAAAGCCCGTTGGGCAAGTGTGACCTGCGCGGGCTGGGAGCGCAGCGCCATTTCCTACCCGACCACTAAACGCAAATGCACCCCGGCTCGAAGCCCGCTGGAAGTCCATCTGAAGGCCGGGCACATTCGTGGTATGGTTGAGCTTCAGAAACAAGCTGCCGGGGTCGGAATTCGCCGCCGCCGGTCTAGGTGAACTGCGTACCGCATGCCGTCTTCGGCTCTGACCCATATTTTCCTATCCCCCCACCCGGACGACGCGGTGCTGTCGTGCGGCGGCCTGATGCACGTCTACGCCCACAGCGGCGCGCGCGTGGTGGTGGTGACCATGTGCACTGCCAACCCGCCGCCTGGGCCGCTATCGCTCTACGCCCAGGCGCTGCACGAGCGTTGGGCCGGCGAGGCCAGCAGCGCCCGCCCCAACAGTACTAGGGCAGGCCGCCCCGCCCCGGCCGAGATGGTGGGCACCCGCCGCGCCGAAGACCTGGCCGCGCTGGCCGACCTGGGCGCAGAAGCCGTGCACCTCGACATGCTCGACTGCATCTATCGCCTCAACCCGGCGAATGGCTGGCCGCTGTATACCAGTGACCAGTCCATTTTTGGCAGCGTGCACACGGCCGAGCTGGCCCTGGTGCGGCGCGTGGCCACCCGCCTGACCACCCTGCTGCGCGGGTTTGGGCGCCACCACCTGTATGTGCCGCTAACCATCGGCGGGCACGTGGACCACCAGGTGGCGCGGCGCGCGGCCGAGGTGGCCGGCGGCATTCATGCCTATTATGAAGACTACCCCTACGTGGCCAACGCCGGCGACCGCTGGCCCAACCCCAGCCAAACCACCGCCCACGACCGGCCCTTGGTGCCTGAATTCGTGCGGCTGAGCGAAGCCAACCTGGCCGGCAAAGTGTCGGCCATCAGCCGCTACACCTCGCAAATCAGCACGTTTTGGTCGGATGCGGACGCCATGGACCGGGCGGTGCGCCAATTTGCGGCCCACACCGGCGGCGACGCCCCGGCCGAGCGCATGTGGCGGGTGAGCGCCTAGCCGCCCCGAATCCCCTATTTTTCTAGCGGTTTCCGGCCGGAGTGGGACTGTTCGGCGCTTTACAAAGCCCCCGGCTTGTGCTACCATTTAGCCTCGTAGAGGTGGAACTGAGAGCGGCGCTCTCAGTTTTTCTGTTTTTTGCCTGATCGCTCGCCGGAGCGGTTTTCGTTTAAGCGTTCGGCTGTGTGTAACCGTTAGGAGTCACATGTCTGACCAAACCTTTCTCACCAAAGAAGGGCTCAAGAAGCTGGAAGAAGAGCTCAACTTTCTGCGCACGGTGCGCCGCGGGCAAGTGGCCGAGCGCCTGCACAACGCCCAAGAAGACGGCGAACTGATCGAGAACGCCGAGTACGAAGATGCCAAGAACGAACAGGCGTTCCTCGAAGGGAAAATCATCGCGTTAGAGAGCATGCTCTCGAGCGCCGTCATCATCGACACCGACCGGCCGGCCGGCGTGGTCAGCCTGGGCAGCAAAATCACCGTGAAAGAGCCCGGCTCGAAGCCGGAGGTCTACACGCTGGTGGGCGCGGCCGAAGCCAACCCCAAAGACGGTCTGATCTCGAACGAAAGCCCGCTGGGCAAAGCCCTGCTGGGCCGCAAGATCGGCGACGACGTGAAGGTCAACGCGCCGGCGGGCACGCTGTCGTTTCGCGTGGTCGCCATCGACTAAGCCGGCCTCCGCCGTCTCTCAAACCCCGCGGCGGCGTCTGCCCAGCGGGGTTTTTTCTTATCTGGGGGTCTCTTCCCCGAAGGTGCCGTATGCGCGACTACACCGAACTCGAACAGACCCGGCTCCGCAAGCTCGACCTGCTGCGCGCCGCCGGCCACGACCCCTACCCGCCGCGCGCCGAGCGCACGCACCTCAGCACCGCCGCCCTGGCCGACTTCGCCGCGCGGGTGGCGGCCGACCCGGCCACCGACACCCATGCGCCCAGCGGCGCGTACACCGTGGCCGGCCGGCTGCGCAGCATCCGCGTGATGGGCAAGGCCGCCTTCGCGCATTTGGAAGACGACGCCGGGCGCTTGCAGCTCTACTTCCGCGCCAACGACCTTGGCGACCAGTTCCAATTGTTTGTCGACGCCTTCGACCTGGGCGACATCCTGCAGGCCAGCGGCGGGCTGTTCCAGACCAAGACCGGCGAGACCACCCTGTGGGTGCGGTCGTTCCGCATCCTGGCCAAGGCCATCAGCCCGCTGCCCGCCGCCAAGGAAGAGTTGGTGGACGGGCGCAAGGTGGTCCACAGCGCCTTCGACAACCCCGAGGCGCGCTACCGCGAGCGCTACGCCGACTTAGCCGTGAACCCGGAGGTGCGGCAGATATTTCGCACCCGCGCCCGCATCAGCAGCGCGCTGCGGCGCTTCTTTGACGAGCGCGACTTTGTGGAGGTCGAGACGCCGATCTTGCAGCCGCTGTACGGCGGCGCGGCGGCGCGGCCCTTCACCACGCACCACAACCAACTGCACCAAGACCTGTACCTGCGCATCAGCTTCGAGCTGTACCTGAAGCGGCTGCTGGTGGGCGGCCTGGAGCGGGTGTATGAGATCGGCCGCGACTTCCGCAACGAGGGCGTGAGCTTCAAGCACAACCCCGAGTTCACCCAACTGGAGTTCTACTGGGCCTACGCCGACTACGA
>JAYUUW010000349.1:0-7234 GCA_043754665.1 Anaerolineales bacterium
GGCCAGCGCGGGGTCGCGGGCCGCGCCGTCGACATCGGTGTAGGCGGCGCAGTGAAAGACCACGTCTGGCTGGGCGGCGGCGAGGGCGGCCTCGATGGAAGCGGGGGTGGTGATGTCGAGTTCGGGCAGGTCGCCGCCGGCCGCGTCGGGCAGGCGCCGCAGCAGCGCCCGGCCGAGCTGGCCGCGATGGCCGGTGATGTAGACGCGCATGGGCCTCCTTGGACTCAGGGCCTGGGTTGGAGGGGATTATAACCGAGCCGGGGGGCGGGGTCTGAGGGGCATCAAGGGCCGGAAAGGGGACGCGGGGGACTGAAGGGACTCGGGGGATGGCAAAAGCGGCCAAGGGACTCAGGGGGAGGGCAGGCCCCAGACGCGCACGAGGCCGTCGCTGCTGCTGGCGGCGAGGTAGCGGCCGTCCGCGCTGAAAGCGATGTCGGTGACGCCGCTAAAGTCAAAGCGGCGCAACTCTGTCCCGGTGGCGGGATCCCAGAGGCGCACCGTGCCGTCTACGCCAACGGAAGCGAGGAGATCGGTGTTCAGGCTAAAGCGGAGGGCGACGATGCCGGCGCGGTAGCCTTCATTGACCGTGCCTTCATGACCCACGAGGTCAGCCGCCAACTCGGCCGTCGCGGCGTCCCAGATGAAGATGTCAGCGTCATCCGTGCCACCGGCCAACCAGCGGCCACTGGGGCTAGCCACCATAAAGCTCAATGTACCAAAGTAAGCGGGCATGGCGAGCGTCCGGGCGGTGGCGCCACCCGGCACCGCCCGCAGCTCCAAATGACCCGCCGCGAGCACAACCCCAAACCATTGGCCGCGCCACTCGACCACGTCGGCATAGCCGCCCGGTAGTTGGCCCATCTGCTCACCGTTCGCGGTATTCCACACCAGGACGGAAGCCGGATCATCGCACGCAGCCGCGACGCTGTCGCCGGCCTGCGCCAACCGGACCTCGTTGGAAGTGGAAGTGAAGCAGTCTAGCCCGAACAATACGATCCCCAAGGCCGGCAATGTCGCGCGCACAAAACCCGCCGTGTAACTGGTCAGGAGTAATTGTTCGTCGCTGGCATACGTAATACCAGTGACCGCGCCGAGGGTCCCGTTGTAATCGTAACCACCCACGGTCAGCGTGAGGGCTTCGCTGGTGCTCAGGTCCCATGACCAACTCCTGCCATATTGGTCGCCCGCCAACACCGTGAGTGCGCCCGCGGCCGTCAGGGGGCCAAAGGCCAGCGCGGTCAGTCCGGGTGTATAGGGCAGCGGCGCGAGCACCGCATGCGTCGTCAAGTCGGTGACGATCAGGCGGCCGGCGCTATCGAGCCAGATGTCAGGCGTGCTGGGCGGGCTGATCGGCTCCGGGGTGGCCTCCGCTATCTGGCCGGTGGCCAGCGTGACGATATGCCGCCCATCGCCGGGCCAGTCATACAGCACGAGCGCTGCGCCATCAGGCGTGAATTCGACCCACGCGCCGCCAAGATTGTTATAGAACGCCAATTCATCACCAGTGTCAGCATCAAACAGCCGCGTCTCGGCGCCCGTTGTCAGCGCGAGGGTGCGGCCGTCGGGGCTAAAGGCGATGCCGCCAAAGGAGCCGGAATAGTCGGAGTGGGTGTGCAACAGCTCACCGGTCGCCGCATTGAAGACCTCCAGAAAGTGTTGGGGGTCCCCGCTGCCGTAGAAATCGAACCCAAAGAGCGCCAGCCAGGTGCCGCCGGGGCTAAACACAACCTGCCGCAGATCACCGCTGGCCGTCGACTGCGTCTGCCAAATGGCACCAGTGGCAGGGTCAAGCCACTGCAAACGGTGGCCTGAAACCACCAACAGAAATTCACCCGAGGGAGCATAGCTGACCAAGTCGGCGACCACTGGATAGCGCGCCAGCCGTTGCCAGGTCAGCGCGTCGTAGATATCTAGCCCTAAAACTGAGGCCACCACCAACGTGCGGCGGTCCGGCGACCAGATCACCTGATTGACGCTGCCGTTGCCGAGCACGGCCAGTTCTTGCATCTGCCCGGCGTTCGCGGGTGAGAGCGCCAGCGGGTGCGCGGTCGGCGGTGTGTAGGCCGACGGCGTCCACGGCGGCAGCGTGGCGGAGGGTGTGGCTGTCGGTCGTGGGGTGTTGGTGACCCGTGGCAGCGGCGCAGGTTGGCGAATTTCAGTGGGCGTGGCCGTGGCACTCGGCAGCGCCGTGCGCGTGGCCGTGGGTAATAACGTGTAGGTCGGTGTACCCGACTGCGGCGGCGCGGCACAGGCGGCGAGCAGCGCGGCGAAAGCCAGCAGAATGAGAATGCGCCAACGAGGCATAACCACAACCCCCTTTAACAGCGACACTGATACTTGCTACACAGTATAGGCGCAGGTTGTTACCAGCGGTCGCGCGGGAGATTACGGTTTGGTAATGAGAGTGACTAAGGGGAATTCAACCGGTGGTGGCTTCGGGCAGCGTGAAGGCGGCGCTGTCGCCGGCGTAGTACGCGGTGAGCAGGCGGGCGCTGGCGGCCAGCGCGGCGGCGCGGTAGCCGTCGAGCACGGCGGGCGGCAGGTGGGCGTACAGGCGGCGGTCCAACTCGGCGGGCGCGGCCAGCAGGTCGGCAAAGGCCTGCGGGTCCACGTTCATGCGCTGGGTGAAGACCTCCACCGTGCGGCTGGCCGCGCCGGGGCGCAGTTGGTCGGCCACCCAATCGCGCCAGACCACCAGGGAGTGGTCGTCCACGAACGGCAGCCAGCCGGCGGGGGCGGCGGCGCTGAGCGTGGAGCCAACAGCGGGCGTCAGGCGCGCCTGGTCGGCGGCGTCCCACGCGGCGCGCAGAATGTTGTGCAGATACAGCCGCTCGCGAAAGTCCGCGCCCCACCCGGCCTCCGGGCCAAAGTGCGGCCAGAAGATCAGGGCAATCCACAGTTCGTCAAACACCAGGTGGGCCAGGTACCCGGCCACAAAGGCGTACTGCGCGGCTGACGCTTGCGGCAAACTGGCCGGTTGCGCCAGCGCCGGGTGCGCCGCCAGCAAGCGCAGCCCGGCGGGCGGACCCGGCTCCAGCGGCACCCGGAAGAAATGCGTGGCCTCGCGGCTCTGGCCGGAGACGGTCTGCACATCGGGCGCGATGTTGCCCAGCAGAAAGGCCGGCAGGTCGGCGGTGAGCGTAGCAACCAGCGCGGCGCTCAGGCCGGGCTGCGCGAACAGCTCCGGCACGGTGGCGAGGTGGGTGAAAGGGGTAGGCATGGCGACCGGTCAAGTATAATTCAAGCCGAGGGAGCCAGCCATGCAGACAAACTCGCGGCGCACGACAATGTTTCGGGTGTGGGCCGCTGTGGCGGCCGTGATGCTTTTGCTGGCCGGGCTCACCGGCGGCGCGGCGGCCCAAAGCGGCGGCGGCCCGCTGGTGCTCACCCTCACCGGCCCGCTGACCCCCATTCACGACCTCTACCTGGCCCGCACGCTGGCGTTGGCCGCCGCCGATAACGCCTCCGTCGTCATCCTGCAACTGAATACCCCTGGCGGCCAGATCGACCTGATGGATAAGCTGGTGGCGCAGATTCGCGCCAGCGCCGTGCCGGTGGTGGTGTTCGTCAGCCCACGCGGGGCCACGGCCGGCAGCGCCGGCACGCTCATCACGCTGGCCGGGCACGCCAACGCCATGGCCCCCGAAAGCGTCATCGGCGCGGCCAGCCCGGTGGGCGGCCAGGGCGAAGACCTGGGCGAGACGCTCGAAACCAAGATCAAAGAAGACCTCAAGGCGCACATCCGCGCGCTGACCACCGGGCGGCCCCCGGCGGCCGTGGCGCTGGCCGAGGCCACCATTGAGGAGGCCAAAGCCGCCACCGCCGCCGAGGCCTACGCCGTGGGGCTGGTGGACTACCTGGCCGACGACGTGCCCGACCTGCTGCGCCAGCTCGACGGCACGACGCTGACCACGCTCGACGGCCGGCCGCACCGGCTGGCGACGGCGGGCGCGGCCTACACCACCGCCGGGGCGAGCCTGATCGAGCAACTGCTCGCCATCCTCACCAACCCGAACGTCGTCTTCCTGCTGTTGTCGCTGGGGCCGCTGCTCATCCTCACCGAGCTGTCCGCGCCCGGCGGCTGGGTGGCCGGGTTCTTGGGCGCGGTGTGCCTGCTGCTGGCCTTCTACGGGCTGGGCGTGCTGCCGGTCAACTGGTTTGGGCTGCTCTTCATCGCGCTGGCGTTTGGGCTGCTGGTCATGGAGGTCAACGCGCCCACCCACGGCGCGCTGGCGGCGGCCGGCATTGGGTCGCTGATCGTGGGGGCGCTGGTGCTGTTCAACTCGCCGGGCGCGCCCAGCTTTGCGCGCGTGAGCGTGCCGCTGGTGGTGGGCGTGGCCGTGGCGCTGGCGGCGGCCGTGATCGCGCTGATGACGTTTGCCCTGCGGGCGCAGCGCGCGCCGGCCGCCACCGGGGTCGAGAGCCTGATCGGCATGGTGGGCGAGGTGCGCACCCCCGAGTCGATCTACATCGCGGGCGAAATGTGGTCGGCCGAGCCGGCGGAGGGCGAGCCGGCGGGCCTGGAGCCGGGCCAAAAGGTAGTCGTGGCGGCCCGGAAAGGGCTGAAGCTGCTGGTCAAGCGGAAGGACTAGAAGTCAGAGGTCAGAAGTCGGAGGTCGGAGGGGGTTGGGCAGCTAGGCCGGCTGGGTAGAGGCCCACGCCGCGCCCGCAACAGCGCTTGACAGGCTAATGGGTGCATTCGGGATTATTGGCCGCCGCGCTTTTTACGGCGCTGCGCTCCCAGCCCGCGCAGGCGGGCTTCGCCTTCTGTTGCCCGCGGTTTCAACCGCCGGGGTCAAAGTTGGCCAACATCTCTGGATGCACCCCGGCTAATTTCCTAGTTGCCATTCGCGGCTAAGGCGTCTATACTCCGCAATCATCTCCCAACGAGATCGTGGGATTCACGGCTAAGGAGGCATTATGCAGTCTTCAGGCAACTATCGGCTGACGGTCAGGCAAGGCCCGGTGCCGGGCAAAATCTTTGAGCTGGCCAAAGATATGATGACCCTCGGCCGCGACGTCAACAACGATCTGGTGATCAACGATTCCGAAGTCTCGCGCAATCACGCGCGGCTGACGGCGCAATCGGGCGGCTACCTGATCGAGGACCTCGCCAGCACCAACGGCACGTTTGTGAACGGCCAGCGCCTCATCGGCCCCAAGCTGCTGAACTCCGGCGATGTGGTCGGGCTGGGCGAGACCATTGTGCTGGAATTCGGCTACGTGGCCGACGCCGGCGCGACCGTCATTGCCTCGGCCCCCATGCCCATGGCCGCGCCGCCGCCCATGATGAGCGAGCCGGTCACGGCCCCGCCCGTCATGCCCATGCCCGAACCCATGCACTCGCCGGCCATGTCGGAGCCGATGATGGCTGAGCCGGCCCCCATGATGGCCGAACCCCCCATGATGAGCAGCCCGCCGCCGCCGATGTCAAGCTCCAGCTCCCTGGGCTCGAGCACCGGCAGCATGGCCACGCCGCCCATGGCCCCGCCGCCCCCGCCCATGCCGCCCAAGAAGAACAACACCACGCTGTTTGTGGGCATTGGCTGCGGCTGCCTCTCCCTGTGCGGGTGCGCCGGCGTCCTGTGGGCCGTCTACGCCAACCTGCCCGTCATCATGAACATGCTGGGCCAGTAGCTTTTAGCCGCCCGCGCAAAATCCGCATGCCAACAGGCCCTCAGCGTTGAGGGCCTGTTTGTTACCCGGCCAGGACCACCCCATGCCCACTGACCTGCCTCTGCCCTACCAGCACCCTCAGAACCTCATTGGCCGGGGCGGCCCGGCCGCCGGCGGCGCGCTGAGCATGCTCGGCTCCGCGCTCGCCATCATCGGCTTTCTGCTGCCGTGGGTGTCGTGCGCCGGCAAGCCGCTCACCGGGCTTGAATTGGCGCAGCAGCCGGGGCCCACCGGCGAGAACCTGGGCTGGCTGTATGTCGTGCCGTTCCTGGCGCTGGGCTGCCTGGGCGTGGCGCTGGCCGTCATCCCGCTGGCGGCGTGGCGGCGCGTGCCGGTGTGGGTGGGCGGGCTGGCCTCGGCTTTCGTCGGGCTGCTGGCGCTGGGCGCGGCCGTGCCGCTCATCATTGTCTTCAACAGCCTCTCCACCGCCGCCGAGGAGATTGGCGCGAACCTGGGCTTCGGCGGCGCGGTGCTGAAGCTGGAAGACGGCTTCTGGCTATCGGCCGTGGGGCTGCTGGTGGTGCTCATGGGCGCGGGCCTCGGGCTGGTGACGGCGGTGATTGGGCTGTTCTGGCCCACCGGCAGGCCGAGAGAAAAAAGATAGAGATGCTGCGCTAAGAAAAAGGTGAGCAGGGTGCGCCGAATCAAAAACGGGCCGATCAGCTAAACTGACCGGCCCGTTTGTCTTTGCCCTGTGCCGACTGCCCTGCGAAGCGTGCCGACTGCCGCCTGCCCTGCGCAGCGTGCCCTCTAGCCCAGCACCTTCGGGAACGCGTCGCCTTCCAGCATCGCGCCGTCGGCCACGGTGACAAACGGCTTCATCGGGTGCGTGCCGCGCGCGTCGTAGACCACCTTCTCGGTCATATAGTGAATGGCAATCGCGCGCCGGGGCCGGCTGCTGTAGTTCGTGCCCGAGCCGTGCCAGGTCAGCGGGTGATGAAAGTGCACCTGCCCCTTCTTCACCGGGCACATCACGGTATACAGGTCGTGGCCCTCAAAGGTGTCGGGGAAGGGCTGCTCGCGCAGCACGTTCAACTCAGCCAGCTTGTCGCCCCAGCGGTGCGAGCCGGGCACCATGTACATGCAGCCGTTGTCGGCCTCGGCGTCATCCAGCGCCACCCAGGCCGTCACCTGCTCGTCCTTGGGCTGCAGCAAGTCCCACAGCGGCGAGTCCTGGTGCCAGTGCAGCACCCCGCCCGCCTCCTTGGGCTTGTAAATGATCTGGTCATGCCAGATGCGCAGTTGCCGCGCGCCACTGAGCTGCACCGCCATGTCCAGCAGATGCGGATTATTCGCCAGCGCCTTGAACGCCGGGCTGGCCTCCCAGATATTAATGATCTGCCAGACTTCCAGCCCGGCCTTGGTCGAGAGGTCGCGCAGCATCACCGGCTGGGCGGCGGCCGGGTTGTGGCGGTCGTCAATCACGCGCAGCACTTCCTGCTGCAGCACGGCCACGGTGGCGTCATCCAGCAGCGGGCCGCCGTTCACAAAGCCGCTGCGGCGGTATTGTTCGAGTTGTTCGGTGGTGAGCATGGCCGGGTTTCCTTGGGGTTGAGAG
>JAYUUW010000350.1:0-4871 GCA_043754665.1 Anaerolineales bacterium
CCGTAGACGCCAGCGCGGCGCACGCTCAGGTCGGCGTGGGCCACGGCCTCTTGCAGCACGGGGTGGCCCTCCTCGGCGTTGGCGGCCAGGGCTTCGGCGCAGGCGCGGCGCAGGTTTTCGTCGCCGACTAGCAAGCCTTGGGCCAGCGACTCGAGGGCCGAGGGGTGGTTGAGCACGCTCAGCGCCAGCGCGCTGGCCCAGCGGACTTCTAGGGCGGGGTCGGTGAAGTGCGAGGCGATGGGCAGGATGGCGCTGACCTCGCCCAGCGCGCCGAGGCCGAGCGCGGCCAGGCGGCGCGACAGCGGGTCGAGGCTGGTGAGGCTTTGCTTGAAGAGCGCACCCACGGCCGGGTCGCCGGCGGCCACGAAGGCGGCCAACGCAGCGGTCCGCAAGGCTTCAGGCTGTTGGCCGTCGCTAAAGAGGCGCGACAGGCGGCGGAAAACTTCGGCTCGCCAGCGCGCCTGAGTGGGAGCATCGCGCAGCCAGCGGGCGCAGGCCATGAGGTCGGAGTGCAGCAGGTCGGGCGTTTGGCCGAGGGCGCGGGCCACAATGGGGGTGAGTTCGCCCAGCGCGGCGTAAAAGTACAGCGCCGTAACCCAGCCGGGCGTGGCGGCGCGGCCGGCGGACTCGGGCTCGTCGGCGAAGGCGGTGGCGGCGCAGAACGCGCCGGTGAGGCCGTGCTGGAATTGCACGCGGTCGCGGTGGCGCGCCAACAGGCGGCGGGCGATAAGATCATCGAGAAACTCATCCGGCTCCGACACGGCGCTGCCGGCCGGGCCGGCGAAGAGCGGAGTGAGCAGCGCAATGGCCTCGGTGCGCGACAGGCCGGAGGTGAGCTCGCGTTCGAGCAGGGCCGCGCCCAGGCGGGCGAGCGCGCGCTGGCCGATGGACTTGACGCCGTGGCGCAGCACATAGGCTTCGAGCCAATCCACCGGGCGCTTGCCGCGCGCATCACCGGCGAAGGCGGCCCACAGCTTGAGCGTGATCTCGAAGATGCTGCGGCCCTGGTTGGCGGTGGCCAGCCAGCCCATGATGAGGTGCGGGTCGGTGTCGGCCCCGGCGGCGCGGCGCTTGCGGGCGCGGATGAGCTTCTCCCAGGCCGCGCCCCACTTTTGGATGAGGGCGCGGTGGTCTTCGTCGCTCCACGGCGCGATGAGCACGGGCGCGAGGCTCAGGGCCAAGAGCGGCGCGTAGTGCGCCAGCCCAGCGGCGACCACCAGGCGGTGCTGCGGGTGCGCGGCCTTGAAGGTCGCCAGCCAGGCGGCCACCTCCGCGATGACGGGCGGCGGCAGCTCATCGAGGCCGTCGATCAGTAGGAGGCACTTGTCGTCGCGCAGCCGGCCGCGCAAATGGCTGGGCAGCCGCGCGCCGGTGATGGCCGAGGCGCGCGCGCCGGCCGCCGCCAAGAGCGGGTCGAGCACGTTGCTGCCGGCGGCCAAGGGCAGCGCCAAATCGCCGGCGTGGATGAAGATGGGCGTGTGATAATCGCCCAACAGGGTGAGGTCTTCTTGCGCCAGCCGCGAGGCCAGGTGGGCCAGGAAGGTGGTCTTGCCCGCGCCGAGCGCGCCCAGCACCAGCAGATCGCTGCCGCCGGCCAGGGCTTCGCTGGGCGAGAGGCTCGGGGCGCGATATAGGCCGGCCAGCTCGGGCCAATCTGGCAGCACCGGCACGACCGAGGTCAAGTCGAGGTCTTGGGGCGGCGCGTTGGGGTCAAAGGGCGTGTCGGGCAGCAGTACGCGGGGCGGCAGGATGATTTCGTCGAGTGGGAAGAGCGCGCCGGCCACATGGGCGGTTTGAGCGTAGCGAAGCACATCTTCGCGCACGGCGCGCTCGAGGCCGGCGGTGAAGAACTCGCGCACGCCACGCAGCCGCCGCGCCGCTTGCTGGCGCAGGCCGACCAGCAGGTGGCGGTAGCGGTAGAGGCCGTAGGCCAGGGCCAGCGCGACGGCGAAGCCCAGCCAGAACGAGAGCGCGTCGATGTCGGGCAGGCGGGGCAGGCGCATGGGCGGCGAAGGGCCTAGTTAGCGCAGAGGATGCGCCCGCAGTTGCGACACAAGACCAGCTCGGTCGTCTGGCGGACGGTTTGACTGAGGCCCGACGACAGCTCGACGCCGCACGCGCCGCACACGCCCTCAGCCATGATGGCGACGGCGCGGCCCTTCTTGGCGGCGCGCAGGCGTTCGTAGGTTTCGCGGTCGGAGGCGGGCACCTGGGCCAACACGCCTTCGCGGTCGCCTTCGAGGTTGCCCATCACCAGTTGGTGCTGGTCGCGCTCCAGGCGCAGGTTATTGTGGGCGCTGGCGGCGGCGGTTTCGGCTTGGTCGAGCTGCAACTGCAATTGGGCGTGGTGGGCCTCGGCAGTTTCGGCCGCCATCAGCGCCTCAAACTGCTGTTCTTCACTGGCTCCCCGCCGGCGTTGGAGCGACTCGAGTTCTTTCTGAAGCTCTTGCAGCACTTTGGGGTTGGAGACGCCGCCGTTGTAGATGCGGTCGTTGACTTCCGCGATCTTCTCACTCAATACCTGGGTCTCGTATTCCAGGCCCTGCACCGCCACACGGGCGACGTGCAGTTGGCTGTGCGCCTCCAAGAGGGCGCGTTGGGCGGCCTGCACGGCCGGGTCGGAACCCAACTCGTGCTCGATAGCGTGCAGCCGGGCGCGGTGCGCGTCCAGGTCGAGATCGAAGCCTTGCAGTTGGAGGAGAGTGGCTGAGCGGCTCATGTCAGGGCGATTATAGGCGAGGCGTCCTAAACGGCAAAGGGGTACAATTGGCCCGCAATGAGTCTTCCACCCGGCGCACGCCGGCCCCTCACGCGTGACAACGTATTATTGATCGTTGCCGCCGTCGCCATTGTGGCGGCGACGAGCCTGCCGTATTGGCTGGCCTACCGCGTGCCGGGCGACCATGTTTTCACGGGCATCCTCATCAACCCCGGCGACGGCAACTCGTACTTCGCCAAGATGCGCGAGGGTTGGGCGGGCAGTTGGCTGTTCACGCTGGCCTACACTACCGCGCCGGGGCCGGGCGCATTCATCTTCACCTACTTCCTCTTTCTGGGCCACCTGGCGCGCTGGGTCAACGCGAGCTTCGACCTGATCTACCACACGGCGCGGGCGCTGGGCGGGCTGGCCCTGCTGCTGACGGCGTGGCGCTTCATCGGCCTCTTCATTAGTGGCCGGCGGCATCGCTGGGCGGCGTGGCTGCTGTTTGCGCTGGGTTCGGGGCTGGGGTGGGTGGCGCTGCCCTTCGGCGTGTTCACCTCCGACTTCTTAGTGCCGGAAGCCTTTCCGTTTCTGAGTGTCTTCGCCAATGCGCACTTCGCGCTGGCGCTGGCGCTGGAGTTGTGGATTCTGCGCTGGACGCTGCCGGGCCTGCCGCCGGCCGCGAAGGCCTGGCACGGCTGGGTGTGGCTGGCGCTGGCGACCACGCTGTTGGCGCAGGTGCAGCCGATGGTGCTGCTGAGTGCGGGGTTGGTGATCGCCGGGGTGGCGGTGTGGCAGGCCGTGGCTGGGCGCAGCCTGCGGCCGTTGTTCACGCCGCCCATCCTGATCTTTGGGGCGTTGGCCGTGCCGTGGCTGGCGTATGACTTCGCGCTGACGCTGCGGCACCCGGTGCTGGCCGAATGGAACGCGCAGAATTTGACGCCCTCGCCGCCGCTGTGGGACGCCGTGATTGCGGGCGGTGTGCCGCTGCTGCTGGCAACGGTGGGCTTCGTGCGCGCCGCGCGCCGCCGGAAGCCGCTGGATGTGATCTTGATCGTCTGGCTGGGGCTGGGCGGGCTGGCGCTGTATGCGCCGTTCGCGCTGCAACGGCGGCTGTCGATTGGCCTGTGGGTGCCGGTGTGCCTATTGGCGGCGCAGGCGCTGCGCGATGTGATCTGGCCGCGCCTGAAGCCAGCGCTGCGGCCGGTGCTGTTGGGCGTGATCGCGCTACTGGTGGTGCCGACCAATTTGGTGGTCTACATGGCGACGCTGGGGGCGGTGGCCGACCGCACGCCGGAGGTGTTCTGGACGGCGGACGAGGCGGCGGCGCTGCGCTGGCTGGACGCCAACGCGGGCGCGACCGATGTGGTGGCGGCCTCGCCGGACATGGGCTTGTTCATTCCGGCGCGCAGCCCGGCGCGGGTGCTGTACGGGCATCCGTTTGAGACGACACATGCGGAGCGGCAGGAACAACTGCTGTTGGATTTTTATGCCGGGCGCGTGCCCCCGGACGCGTTTGTGCAAGACCACAATGTGCGGTGGGTGCTGGTGGGGCCGCGTGAGCGGGCGCTGGCGGGCGACGGCTGGCAGGCGGATTGGCCGGTGGCGTTTGAGAGCGGCGCGGTGGTGATCTATGCGCCGTGAGGCGGCGCGACGGTGGGGGCGGCGCGACGGGCTGGCGCTCGGCGTGCTGGCGGGCGCGGTGCTGGTGTTTCTGTGGCCGCTGGCGCTGCGGCCGAACGGCATTGCCTTCGCGCCGGGGGCCGGCTTCACCGACCTGCTGATCAGCCATCTGCCCAACGCGGCCTATCTGCGCGACGCGGTGTGGAATTTGGGCCAGGTGCCGCTGTGGAACGGGCAGTTGTTCGCGGGCCAGCCGTTCGCCGCCGACCCGCTGGCGGGCTTGTGGTATCCGCCGAACTGGCTGCTGCTAACTCTGCCGCTGGCGTTCGGCTTCAACCTGCTGCTGGCGCTGCACCTGCTCGGCGGCGCGTTGGGCGTGTATCAATTGGCGCGGGCGGAGGGCGTGGGGGCCGGCCCGGCGCTGCTGGCGGCCGTGTTCTTCGCGGGGATGCCCAAGCTAATTGCGCACCTGGCAGCAGGGCATGTCTCGCTGATCTTCGCGCTGGCGTGGACGCCGTGGCTGCTGCTGGCGGCGCGCCGCGCGGCG
>JAYUUW010000351.1:0-4681 GCA_043754665.1 Anaerolineales bacterium
CGCTTTTCCTGCGGCAAGTTCTTGATCACGTCGTTCATCAGCCGGCCGATGAGCTTTTCCTGCTCATCGGCGGGCAAGCCCAGTTCCATGGGCACAAAGGTCAGCAGCGTTTCTTTGTCGGGGTCGTGGTAGAGCAGCGGCGTGGGGTACTGGCCTTGGAACCCGCAATTGGGGCATTGAATGAGGTTGAAGCGCCCGCTCATAAAGCGCTGCTTGGCGGGCGGGTCTTGGTTGAGATCGAACACTTGCTCGAGCGTGGCCGGCACCGGCTGGCGGCAGTTCGGGCACGACACGGTGGTTTTGATGGGCGGCATACGAGGCCTTTCTGGCTAGAAATAGCGACGGGTAATGATACCTTAATTCCGGTTGATTCTTAGGAGGTAGATGGAGTCAGCGGCGGTTGGGGGATAGGGGGAAAGGCAAGGGTCAAAAGGGCATAAAGGGTTGGGAGGGGGGACTCAAGGGGAAGAGCGAGGGTTAGGCGTGGGCGGAGGCGGATGGGGCGGGCGGGGCCGGCCGCTGGGGGACGAATTAGCACGAAAGCGGATGGGGCGGTGCGAGGGCTATGTGCGGATGGAGGCAGGCGGGACAGTGGGCTAGGGCCAGAGGCTAGCGCGGGAGGGAGAAGGAAAAGGTAGTGCCCTGGCCGGGCTCGGAGGTGACCCAGATTTTGCCGGCGTGGGCTTCGACCACGGCTTTGGCCAGGTAGAGGCCGAGGCCGGTGCCTTTGACGCGGCGGGTGAGGTCCGAGTCGGCGCGGTAGAAGCGCTCGAACACGTGCGGCAGGTCGGGGCCGGCGATGCCGGGGCCGTGGTCGGACACACTGACGGTCACGTGGTCGGACGCCACCGCGCCGCGCACCAGCACCTCGCCGCCGGCGGGCGAGTATTTGATGGCGTTGGACAGCAGATTCTGCACCACCTGGATCAGGCGGGCCTCGTCGCCGGTGACGATGGGGAAGTCGGGCGGGAACTCAACGCGCAAGACGTGATTGGTCGTTTGGGTCTTGAACTTCTCGACCAGGCGGGTGGCAAGCTGGTCGAGGGCCACATCGGCCAGGTCGAGCCGCATGGCCCCGGCCTGGAGGCGCGAGGCGTCGAGCAGGTTGTCGATCAGATCGGCCAGGCGGTCGGCCTCTTCTTCGATGACGGTCAGGCTGTCGCGTACGACCTCGGCGTCCCAGGTGGCGTCTTCGCGGCGCAGCGTTTCGGCGTAGCCTTTGATGAGCGACACCGGTGTGCGCAGCTCGTGGCTGATGACTGAGATGAAGGTGCTCTTGAGGGCTTCGGCCTCGCGGAACTTGGTGATGTCGCGCACGTTGGCGATGATGTTGACCAGCTTGCCGTCGGCCTCGAACAGCGGGGCATAGGTGATGCCGGCCGGCAGGTAGCCGCCGCCCTGGCGCAGCAAGTCGCCTTCCACGTAGAGCGGCATGGGGTTGGTGGTGAGCGGCCAGCCGCCCGCTTCGGCCTCGGCCAGGTCGGGGCCAGACTGGCGGCTGGCCCACTTAATCACGTCGTCGTGGTCCTTGCCCAGGGCGTCCACGGCGGTCCAACCGGTCAGGCGGGCCAGCGCGCGATTGAAGCGCTGGATGCGGTGTTCGGCGTTCATGATGAGGATGCCGTCGGCCGAGCTGTCGAGGATGGCGTCGAGGCGGCGCTTCTCGGCCGAGGTGGCCTGAAACAGGCGCGCATTGTGCACGGCGATGGCGGCCTGGTTGGCGAAGGAGGCCAGCAGCGTGCGGTCGTTGTTGGTGAAGGCGGTAGCGTAGCCGCGAAAGATATAGATGAGCCCGACGACTTCATTGCGGGCCACCATAGGCAGCGCCACGCCGTGCTGCAGGCCCAGGCTGGCGGCCTCGGTGGAGGCGCGCAGGCGGCGGTTGATCTCGGGCAGGGCGAAGCGGCGGGCGTCGCCGTGCTCGGGAATGTCGGCCAGCATAGGCTTGAAGCTGTCGAGGAACGGGTCGGGGATGCCATAGTGGGCGCGGATGCGCCAGCGGCCCTCTTCCTCGCGCAGCACCACCAGCCCGGCCTGCCCGGCCAGCAGCTCGGTGGCGCCGTGCAGAATGCGCGTGAGGACCGTCGCCAGGTCGAGTTCTTCGGTCAGGGCGCGGGAGATTTCGAGCAGGTAGTCGCGCTGGCGAACGCGAAAGTCGGGCAGCATGGCGGCTATTTCTTCAGCAGGTCGTTTTCGGCCTCGGCCAGGGCTTCAGAAAACAGCGCCAGACCTTCGTCGATCTCGGCGGTGGTGACGTTGAGCGGCGGCGTGAGGCGGACGGTGTTGCGCCCGCAGCCCAGTAGCAGCAAACCGCGCTCGAAGGCGTGGTGGATCATGGCGTCGCGGATGGCGATGCCGCGCTCTTTGGTCTCGCGGTTGAGCACGAACTCCACGCCGATCATTAGCCCCTTGCCGCGCACCTGGCCGATGCTGGGGTGGCGCATGGCCAGTTCTTCCAGCGCGTCGAGGGTGTATTGACCGACCTCGGCCGCGTTAGCGATCAGGCCCTCCTCCAACAGGCGGATGGTTTCCAGCGCGGCGGCGCAGGAGAGCGGGTTGCCGCCGTAGGTGTTGCCGTGCGCGCCCTCGGGCCAGCTCATGACGCTCTGGCGGGCGATCATGGCGCCCAGTGGCATGCCGGAGGCGATGCCCTTGGCGACACATACGATGTCGGGCTCGGTATTCCAGTGCTGAATGGCGAACATCTTGCCGGTGCGGCCCATGCCCGACTGCACTTCATCCACGATGAGCAGGATGCCATGCTTGTCGCACAGTTCGCGCAGGCGCGGGTAGAACGAGTCGGGCGGGACCACATAGCCGCCCTCGCCCTGGATCGGCTCGACCAGAATGGCGGCCACATCGTCGGGCGGGCACTCGTAGGTGAAGATGACGTTCTCGATGTAATCGACACAGGCGTCGCCGTAGTCGCCCTTGGCGGGATCGAAGGCGAGGCGCGGGCGGTAGGTGTTGGGGAAGGGCACATGCGTGACGCCGCTCATGAGGGGGGAGAAGCCCTGCCGCTGCACGGCCTTGGAGGCGGTGAAGGCCAGCGCGCCCATGGTGCGGCCGTGAAAGCCGCCGTGAAAGCCGATGAAGCGCGGGCGGCCGGTGTGGTAGCGGGCCAGCTTGATGGCGGCCTCGACCGCCTCCGCGCCGGAGTTGGACATGAAGCAGAGCGCATCTTCTTTGAAGGGTGCGATCTCGTCGAGCTTCTCGCCCAGCAGAATCCACTTCTCGTGATAGTAGTCGGAAGAAATATGGATGAACTTGGCGGCCTGGTCTTGTATCGCCTTGACCACATCGGGGTGGCTGTGGCCGGTGGAGCACACGGCGATGCCGGCGGCGAAGTCGAGAAAGCGGTTGCCGTCGACATCCCACACCTGGCTGCCCCGGCCGTAATCCATGACAAAGGGGTAGTCGCGCGGGTAAGAGGGTGAAATGGTCGCCGCGTCTCGCGCCAGCAGGGCGCGGGCTTTGGGACCGGGAACGTTCAGTTTTGGTGTCATAGGCTTGGTTGTCCGGCGGAAATTAGTTGTGCAGGTTGAATACGCAGCATGGCGGATGGCTCCAGCAATGTGGCGCGGATGTCGGCGGCGGTGAGCATGCCATGCAACTGCTCGCCGTCATACACCGGTAGCGCGTCGTGGTCGGTATCGCCCAGCGCCTGCTGGGCGGTCCACAGGTCGGCGTCAGCGTCCAGGTGCGCGCCAATGGGCAGCATCACCTGGGCCACGGTGACCGGGCCGGGTTGGGCCAGCGCGGCGGCGAGGGCGTGCTGCGGCAGCAGGCCGACCACGCGGGCCTCGGCCACCACCGGCAGTAAGGGCAAGTGGCCCAACTGCTTCAGCGCGGCGGCCAGCGCGGGCGTGAGCGCGTCGCTGGGGGCCAGGGTCCAGGTGGGCTGGCGCACGGCCGCCCGCACCGGCAGGTTGCGCAGCATGGCCGTTTGGCGCTCGAACATCTCTTCGGCGCTGGTGCCGAGCAGGGCGGTGACGCCGACCAGGAGCGTGGTGAGCATGGCGGCATTGCCGAAGCGCCGGGCCAGCGCCGCGCCGACCAGCAGGCACAGGATGCCCAACAGCCAGCCCAGGCGCGCCACGGCGCGGGTGGCGGTGGGGCGCGGCAGAGCCAGGGCCAACAGGCTGCGCAGCACGCGCCCGCCGTCAAACGGGAAGGCCGGCACCAGGTTGAACACCGCCAGCCCCAAGTTCGTGAGCGCCAGCATGACCAGGGCATACGGCAATGCCGGGCCGCCGCGCAGCAACACCAGCCGCAGCTCAAACGCGGGCGCGCCGGCGATGCGGTTGGCGCTGAAGTATAGCCCCGCCAGCGCCGAAAAGATCAGGCCGAGGCCCAGGTTGACGACCGGGCCGGCCAGGGCGATGCGCAGCTCTTCACGCGGGCGCTCGGGCAGGCGGCCGAGCAGCGCCAGCCCGCCCAACGGCAGCAGCAGGATGCGGCGCACCGGGAAGTTGATGGCCTGGGCTTGCAGCGTGTGAGCGATTTCGTGGACGAGGATGGAGGCGAAGCCAGCCACCAGCAACCCGGTAGACGAGACCAGCCCGCTCAGTCCGGCGCGGGACCAGCCGGTATAGGCCACCCAGGCCAGGAGCAGGCCGAGCAGCCAGTGGGCTTCCACCGGCACCCCGTTGACGCGGCCGAGCCGCAAGGACCACTGCAT
>JAYUUW010000352.1:0-3522 GCA_043754665.1 Anaerolineales bacterium
GCCGGCATCGGCCTGATAGTGCGCCTCCACAAAGCGCGCCAAATCGGCCGTGCCCGTGCCGCGCTCCAGTTCGGCCCACAGCGCCGCGCCGGCCTGGTCTAGGCTGTAATACGCGCCGCTGTCGAGATTGATAATGACGACTTCGCCCTCAATCGTTTCGTGCACGACTTTGGGGGTATTGATACGATACGCAACGTTAGGCATCCGATTCCTCTAGTGATGGGGCGCGGTGCGCTTGCTCCGAAAATTGGACCGCGCTGCGGGGAGTTGCGTCAGTATATTCACCTAGGGGCTTGTGTCAACCCATTGCTATAATACACGGACGGGCCTTTCCGTCTTGCGGGGTAGCTATGTTGCCAATCAGCAGTTCAGTAATGGTAGGGGACGATGACACCAACCGCTTGCGCGCCGCGGCGCAGCAGTTTATGCAGATCGATGACACCACGGCCGGGGAGGGCAAAGATTACGCCCTGCGCTTTCGCGGCCGCCTGACGCAGGACTCCATCGCCGCCTATGCGTTGGCGGCCAAGCTCTTCCGCCAGGTGGGCTACACGCCGCTCTTCCGGCCCGAGGGCGACCGCCACGCCGTGCTGGCGCTCCCAGGCACCATCGACCCCAAGCCCAGCCGCGCTTGGATTAACCTGGTGATGTTCCTGCTGACGGTGGTGAGCGTCATGCTGGTCGGCGCGACCTATGGCTACACCGGCACTACCCCAGCGTCGCTGGGCGAGTGGCTCAACTTCGCACTGGGCGGCTGGCCCTTCACGGTCTCCCTGCTCGGCATCCTGCTGGCGCACGAGTTCGGCCACTACTTCGCGGCCCGCTATCACAAGATTGCGGTGTCGCTGCCGTATTTCATCCCCTTTCCGTCGTTATTGGGAACCATGGGGGCGTTCATTCGCCTCAAAGAGCCGCCTACCAATCGCCGCGTCCTGCTCGACATCGGTGTGGCCGGGCCGCTGGCGGGCCTGGTGGTGGCGCTGCCGGTGCTGTTCTACGGCCTGCTCACCTCGCCTGTCTCGCGCATCCCCACTGTGCTGCCGCCCGATTTAGCGCTCTCGATGGAGGGCAACTCGATCCTGTATGTGGTGATGAAGTTCCTGGCCTTTGGCCGCCTGCTGCCCGAGCCGGCCAGCTTTGGCGGGCTGCCGCCGCTGCTCTACATGCTGCGCTTCTATGTGCTCGGCTTCCCGGCGCCGTTCGGCGGGCTGGATGTGCAGCTCAACCAGGTGGCCTGGGCAGGCTGGGCCGGCCTGCTGGTCACCGGCCTCAACCTGATCCCGGTCGGCCAGTTCGACGGCGGCCACACGCTGTACGTGCTTATCGGACAGCGCATGCGCCGCCTCCAGCCGATCATTCTGGTCATCCTGGTCGGCCTGGGGTTCTTCTGGAATGGCTGGTGGCTGTACGCCGCGCTGATCTACTTTCTCGTCGGCCGCACCTATGCCGAGCCGCTCGACCAGATCACCGAGCTTGACTCCGGCCGCCGCTGGCTGGCGATCTTGACGCTGGCGATCTTTGTGCTGATTTTCATGCCGGTCCCACTTGCATCATACTTTACGAGGTAACCATGCTGCCCGAAATCACCGTTCGCGATTTGGAGGCCAAGCTCAAAGGCCCCAATCCGCCGCTCCTGATCGACGTGCGCGACGCCGACGAATTCGCCCTCTGCCGCATCGAGGGCGCGCAGCTCAAGCCGCTGGCGCACATCGCCACGTGGGCTAAAGAGCTAGACCCCGACGCCGAGATCGTGCTGCAATGCCACGTGGGCGGGCGCAGCGGCCAGGCCACGCAGTACCTCCAGCGCCTGGGCTTCAAGAACGTCCACAACCTCAAGGGCGGCATCGACGCCTGGGCGTTGCAAATCGACCCCGACGTCGAGCGCTACTAGCCACCGAACCTCGCTTGCATAACAACCGGCCCATGCCTTGGGCCGGTTTGCTTTGACCGCGTCAGCCGGTCACCGACACGCCGCTTCCCCTCGGCCTACATCAAATTTCAGCCGCCGACCGATACGGTCGGGCGCTCATCGCCGCTATGGTTAGGGCATGACCACGCTCGACACCTCCACTTTTCCCGCCTACCTGAATTCGCTGGGCCTCACCGGCCCGGTCAACACCCGGCCGGGCCGACTGATCCCTGGGCCGCCGCGCTCGGTGCTCGAAGTGGCCCTGCGCTTCGGCCTCGGCCCGCTGCTGTTCGACAACCCGCGTAACCGCGCCTTGCTCGCCACAGTGGGCGTGGACCCGGCCCAGGCGCGCACGGCGCTCGGCCGCCTGCGCAACTGTGCCATGTGGCTGCCGGTGCTTGAAGACCTGGCGCAGCCCCACATCACCGCCGCCACGGCGCTGGCGGAGCAGGGCGAAAAGGCCGGAGCGATTGAGAAGCTGCGCGCGGCGCTGATGATCTTGTACTTGGCGATGGCCGGCGATGGCTACTACTTCTACACGCCGATGGAAGAACGCCGGCGGCTGCTGGCGCCCATGCGCCGGCTCTACCGGCTGCTGCGCGCCATGTTGGGCGCTCGCACCGAGACGTTGGTGGTCAAGCACCAGGGAGAGGCGGTGCGCGGCCTGCTGCACCTGCCGCCCCAAGCCCGCACTGCCCGCGCCAAGACCATCCCGGCGCTGCTGGCCTTTCACCCGCTCGGCAGCGACAAGGAAAGCTACGACTCGTTTCTGACGCACTTCCATGCCGCCGGCTATGCCACCTTGTGCCTCGACCTGCCCGCCCACGGTGAGCGTTTCGACGGCCCACGCTTACAGCCGGACGTGGAGACGCTCGGCGTGGCCGCGCTCGACGTGCTGGCTCGTCACCCGGCCATCGACGCCGGCCGGCTAGGCGTCATGGGCGGCAGCCTGGGGGCGTTCTTCGCCCAGCGCACCGCCGCCGCCAGCCCGCGCGTCAAGGCTTGCCTTTCGTATGCCTCGCCGTTCGACCTGGGCTACCGGCTCGATGAGGCGCTCCCCGGCGTGGAGGATTGTTTCGGCTGGGTGGTCGGGGCCGCCTCGCGCGCCGATCTGCGTGCCGCCGCCCAGCGCTTCCACCTGCGCGATGTGGTTGAGGCGATCACCTGCCCGGTCGCTGTGGTCCACGGCACCCAGGACCATATCTGCGACTTCACGGTGTCCTATGAAATTGCCAGCCGCCTCAAGGCCCCGGTCACTGTGCTGCCGCTTCTCGGCGTCGACCACGACGCGGCGCTGCCCGCCACGCCCGAACTCGCGCAGCCCGGCATCGACTGGCTCAAGGAACATCTGTAAGGCGGTTCAACGCCCGAGCTAAAACAAAAAGCGCGTCGGTCAGCAGGTCTGATCGGCGCGCTTTCGTGATTCGATACTTCTATCACCAAGGTGCTCCACTTTCGGTTAGCAGCGTCTTGGCCAAGCGTCTATCTTGATTCTCACGTCAGCTACGACTTCCCTGATATCGGGATCAGCATTGCTGGCTGCGATTTTGAGTAACTCTGCAAAGGCTGCATCCGTTCCATGACCCATCCGTATCAGTAGATCGGCCAACTCA
>JAYUUW010000353.1:0-3674 GCA_043754665.1 Anaerolineales bacterium
TTCAGCAGATCGAGCAGCGGTGAGTGCAGCGCCTGGGCCTCGTTTAGCGGCGCAATGCGGTTGTAGTCCAGTTCGTACTGGTACTGGATCAACTCCATATAGCGCTTGTACTGCTGGGTGAAGATCGAGTCGTAGCCGCGAATGTCGTACAAGTCGAAGTACCAGCCGGCGTTGGCGTTGAAGGGCTTGGGCGGCGTTTCGCCCGCCGGCACCGGCACGTTGTAGGTGGTGTAGCGCCACAGGCCGGGGTCTTCGTGTTTGATGAAGCTGACCGACGGCGGGGTGTAGGCCAGGATGGCCGGGTCGGCGGCGGGGTTGAAGCCCCACCCGGCGGCGGCCAGGTCGACCACCAGCAGACCCACGGCGGCATATAGCCACACCGGCTGCCCGCGCACTTGCCGCGCCGACCGGCTGAGGCGCACCACCAGGCCGGCAGCGATCGCCAGCACCGCGAACTGCGCGACCCAGCGCGCCTCGTAGGAGAAGAACATGCGGCCATCGGCGAAGGCGTACTCGGCCAGCGCCAGCGCGCGCACGGCCCGGTTCATCAGTGCATCGAGGCCCAGCGCGTCGTAGCCCAACCGCGCCACGGCCAGCGCCGCCAGCGTGGCCGCGCCGCCCCAGACCATGAGGCCGGCCAGCGCGGTGGCGAGCGTGGGGTCGGCCCACAGCCACAAGGGCCGTAGCAGCGCCAGCCCGCGCCGCCCAGCCGTCTGCCGCGCCGCCGCGCCGCGCAGCACTTCCAGCCCAAACGCGCTCAGCACCGCCACGCACAGCGACAGCGGCCACACCCACCGGAACGGCGAGTGCAATTGGTCGATCCCCGGCAGCCAAAAGATCACGGCGTAGAAGCCGGTGGGAAAGATGAAGCTCAGACTCAGTCCCGCCAGCAGCGCGAAGAACGCCAGCGACCCTAACCCCCCTGCAATACCCGCCAACCCCTCCGCGCCACCCTCCCCCTGAGTCCCCCGCGTCCCTTGAGTCCCCCCCTTTATGCCCCTTAGACCCTTTAGCCCCGCAGCCACGGCTACAACGCTCAGCACCAGCGGCAGCAGCCCCACATACGCGCCGCCCTCCACGAAGTTCTTGATGCCCCAATCAATCGTGTTCGTGGCCTGACCCAACGCGTTGGCCGTCACCGCAGTCCATTGGCCGGTGAACACATCAAAGTAGCCGTGGTGCGTGGGGTTGCCGAAGAAGTTGGGGATGAGGAAGTGAATGACGCGCCGCCACGGGTAGGCCCAACTGAGAATCTGCTCAAACGTGGCCGAGCCGCTGCGAAAGTTATGCTGCACGATCTCGAACAGGGGGATGAACTGCACCGCGCCCAGCGCCAGCCCGAAGCCCACCAGCGCCAGCAGCGCCACCGCCCGTGTGACCAGCCGGCGCAAGCCCGCCCGCCGCTCGGCCGCATGGGCGCGCACCAGCGGCAGCGCCCGTTCGCCCAGCCGCCACGCCGCGTACATCCCGGCGATCAGCAGCGTGTAGTACAGGATTTCGACATGCCCGGCCAGAATCTGCATGCCGACCGCGCCGGCCCCCAGCACCACCCACGGCACGGTGGCCGGGCGCCCGCCGAACGCGGGGCGCTGGCGCACAATCAAGTCCACCGCCAGCAGCACCAGCGGCAGCCAGGCCGCCGCCGCCGTAATCATGGGGAAGACCACGCTCACCACCATGAATAGGCTCAGCTCGTACACAATCGCGCCGAACAGCGCGCTCCAGCGCCGCAGCTTCAGCCCGCGCAGAAAGGCGAAGGCGAACAGCCCGGCCAGGAAGAACTGCGACACCGTGAACACGCCATAGGCGCGCGGCAGCGGCAGCACATAGAAGATGACCGAGAAGGGGTAGAGCGCCGAGTGCTGGCCCGAAGCCAAGAACGGCAGCCCGGCGAACTGGTAGGGGTTCCACAGCGGCAGCTCGCCCGCCCGCAGCGACTCGAGGATGAACTGCTTCCACGGATAGTTTTCGAGCACCAGGTCGTCGAGCAGTTTGTTGTGGGGGATGACGGGGTCAGCCGCGCCGAACTGGGCGGCGGCGCTCTGCCACGGCTCAATCGCCAGCAAGTTGTCGGCCGGCAGCAGCGTGCGGCTGCCCAGCGTCACCGGCGCAAACAGCACCAGCGGCAGCAGCAGCAGGCCCAGCGCCGCTAGCAGATCGGGCGCGTGGCGGCGCAAGAGCGCGCGCAACCGCGACCGCATGGCGCTCAGGCGGCCACCGGCGGCGCGGCGCGGCGTTGGGCGGGGGTCAGCCGGCCGTGGCGCAGGGCCACCTCCCACACGCGCCAGGCCGCCTCCAGCTTCACCGGAATGGTCATCTTCGACTGGCCGATGCGCCGGTCTTCAAAGTAGATGGGCAGTTCCAGCACCCGGTAGCCCAGCCGCTGGGTGACGTAGGCCATCTCCACCTGGAACACATAGCCGTTCGAGCGAATACGGTCGAGGCCGATGCCTTCGAGCGTGGCCCGCCGCCAGACCTTGAACCCGGCGGTGGCGTCCTCCGCGCGGATGCTCAGGATCGTGCGGGCGTAGCGGTTGGCCCACAGCGACAGCGCCACGCGCCCCTTCTCCCAGCGCTCATCAAGCTTGCCGTCCGGCACATAGCGCGACCCGACCACCACGTCGCACGCGGCCAGCCGCTCAATGAAGGCGGGCAGGTAGCTCGGCGAGTGCGAGAAGTCGCAGTCCATCTGCACGATCACGTCGGCGCCCTCGGCCAGCGCCCGCCGAAAGCCGCTCACGTAGGCGGTGCCCAGCCCGGCCTTGCCCAGCCGGTGGATGACGCCGACCTGCGCCGGGTGGGCGGCGGCCAGCGTGTCGGCCACCTGGCCGGTGCCGTCAGGCGAGGCGTCGTCGACCACCAGCACGCGCAGCCCCGGCAGCGGCAGCGCCCGCAGCGCCGTGACCATGGCGGCCAGGTTGTCGGCTTCGTTGTAGGTTGGCAGGACGACGTAAATCTGCATGTGGAATGAAAAACGCGGGGTCGCCCCGAACCTCGCGGTCCGGCGCTGCCCCGCGCCCTATGCGGTCGTGGTGTCCGCCGGCGCCTTAGCCGATGGGCTCTTTTTGCACAATCAGCACGCAGGCGTCGTCACCGCAGCCCACGCACTTCGACTCTTGCACGCGGAACTCGTGCCCGCCCGACAGCCAGCGCAGCCCCTCGGCCAGCAGCCCGGCCCCGGCGTGGCACATGGGCTTTTCACTCTTGCGGCCCCAGCACACCGGGCAGGGCCGCATGGTGTATTGAAACTCGGTGGGCGATTCGACCACCGTGCTCTTCTGGTCGCTCACCTGGCTGAAAATCTTAGCCATGGCCGGAATGCCGATTTTGAGCTTGGTGCCCAGCGGCAGCACCTTGAAGGCCAAGTCGCCCGCGCCGGCCAGCGCGCCAAAGTGGCGCAAGCCCTGCGCAAACGAGGCCCGCCCCGCCCGCAGCGCCAGCCCGCGCCCGCCGCGCGCGCCGTACATCTCCTCCAGCGCGCCGCTCAGCGCCGAGTAATCGGCAAAATCGAACTCGCGGTTGAGGTTGTTGGCCGGGTAGTTATCCACCAAGTTCGGCAAGCTGGCGAGGTTGAGGATGGCGTTGAGGCCGTTCTTGCCCATCACCTCTTCCATCGCTTGCAGGTAAATGCGGGCGATGTTGTTGGGGTAGTACAGGCCGCTCTTGGGTATCGC
>JAYUUW010000354.1:0-1802 GCA_043754665.1 Anaerolineales bacterium
CACGCCTGGCTTGCGCCTCAACATTCCGCTGCTCTCGGCCGCCATGGATACCGTCACCGAGGCCCGCCTCGCCATCGCGCTGGCCCGCGAGGGCGGCCTGGGCATCCTGCACCGCAATCTCTCGATTGACGCTCAGGCCGATGAGGTCGAGAAGGTCAAGCGCTCCGAGTCCGGCATGATCGTCGACCCGGTCACCCTGCCGCCCGACGCCACGCTCCAGCAGGCCGCCGACCTCATGACCCGCTTTCGCATCAGCGGCGTGCCCATTACCGACGACGGCCACGCCGGCCGGCTGGTCGGCATCCTCACCAACCGCGACATTCGCTTTGTCGAGCCGGCCGATCTGGGCTTGCCCGTATC
Source organism: Anaerolineales bacterium (assembly GCA_043754665.1). Lineage (GTDB taxonomy): Bacteria > Chloroflexota > Anaerolineae > Anaerolineales > UBA6663 > JADZEK01. The sequence continues at coordinate 361 of JAYUUW010000354.1, forward strand.
GCAATTCATGACCTCGGTGGGCCTCATCACCGCGCCCGTCGGCACCACGCTCGACCAGGCCAAGGCGCTCCTCCAGCAGCACCGCATCGAGAAGCTGCCGCTGGTTGACTCCGAAGGCCGCCTCAAGGGGCTCATTACCGTCAAAGACATTCAGAAGAAGCGCGACTATCCCGCCGCCGCCACCGATGCGCGCGGGCGGCTGATGACCGGCGCGGCCGTCGGCGTCGGCGCCGATCTCGAAGACCGCGTGGCGGCGCTCGTCAGCAAAGGGCTCGATGTGGTCGTGATCGACACCGCGCACGGCCACTCGGCCGGCGTCCTTAAGGCCGTGCAGCGCATCAAGGCGCGCTGGGCCGGCCTGCCCGTGGTGGCCGGCAATGTGGTCACGGCCGAAGGCACTCAGGCGCTCATCGACGCCGGTGTAGACGCCGTCAAAGTCGGCGTTGGCGCCGGCTCCATCTGCACCACGCGCGTGATCTCCGGCGCGGGCATGCCCCAGGTGTCGGCCATTTTTGAGTGCGCCGCCACCGCGCATAAGGCCGGCGTCACCGTCATTGCCGATGGCGGCGTGAAGTACAGCGGCGACATCGTCAAAGCCATTGTGGCCGGCGCGGACCTCGTCATGGTGGGCAGCCTGCTGGCCGGGTTGGATGAAGCTCCCGGCGACGTGGAAGTCTACGAGGGCCGCCGCTTCAAGCAGTATCGCGGCATGGGCAGCCTGGGCGCGCTGCAAGGCCACGGCAAAGACCGCTACGGCACCGGCCAGGGCACCGCCGGCAAGCTCGTGCCTGAAGGCATTGAGGGCCGCGTGGCCTACAAAGGCCTGCTGCGCGATTATGTTTATCAACTGGTCGGCGGCCTGCGCTCGGGCATGGGCTACGCCGGCGCGGTCACCCTGGCCGATTTGCGCAACAACACCCGGCTCACGCGCATCACCAGCGCCGGCCTCATCGAGAGCCACCCCCACGACGTCACCATCACCCGCGAAGCGCCCAACTACCAGCGCGGCGGCGGCTAGCCCGCCCAACGCGTTTCCAGCCTCCAACATCCAGCGGCGAGGCGTTCTGTCAACGCCTCGCCGTTCGTTTTCTCGGCCTCAATTTCTAACCAACTTGCTACTTGTTGGTAGAACAATTGATTGGCAAACTACTCCTGCGCGCACCCAGCGCGCCTGCCGCCCGGAGCCGTTCGCTGGCTGCCCAGTACCTTTTCAACCGCACCCGCCAGGCCCCCGGCCACACTGACCTTATGACAAGATTGACAAGAACTTGGAAGCCCATGACGAGAATGACAAGAACCCGAAGTGCCCATGACGAGAATGACAAGAACCCGAAGTGCTCATGACGAGACTGACAAGAACCTGGAAGCCCATGACGAGAATGACAAGAACCTGGAAGCCCATGACGAGAATGAATCGCGATGAATTACACGCAGCCTCGTCA
>JAYUUW010000355.1:0-5560 GCA_043754665.1 Anaerolineales bacterium
TCGCGGAAGTTGAGCGTGCCGGCCTGCGAATACAGGTAGGCGATGCCCAGCAGCATGAACATATCGCCCACGCGGGTGGTCATAAAGGCCTTCACCGCCGCGCGGCGCGGGGTGATCTGCTTGGGGTCGGGGTAGTCGCGGGCGTACCAGAAGCCGATCAGGAGAAACGAGCACAGGCCCATGATCTCCCAACCGACGAACAGCAGCAGCAGGTTGTCGGCCACGACCAGCAGCAGCATGCCGAAGGCGAACAGGCTCAGGTAGGCGAAGAAGCGGCTGTACAGCGGCTCGACACCGTGCGGCGGGGTGCCGGGCTGGTCGTGGCTGTCTTGGGCCTTGCCAAAGTTGCTGTAGCCCACGCTATAGATGAAGATCAGCAGGCAGGCCAGCGAGACGAAGAACAGCATCACGCCGGTCAGCGGGTCGACCAGCGTGCCCATGCGCAGCGGTTCGGTGCCGATGGCGGCCGAGCCAAACGGCAGCCAGTCAATGGCGCGCTCAATGACCTCGTGGCCGAATTCGTGCTGGCCCAGTGTGTAAAAGAACACGATCCAACTGAGCACCCACGAGAAGCCCATCAGGCCGATGGCGACCGTGTGGCTGAGGACCTTGCTGCGGTTGGTGAAGAGCACAATCAACACAAACGACAGCAGGGGTGGCAGCGGGATCAGCCACGTAAAGGTCTGGATTAGTTCAGGCGTAAACGACATATGCGCTCCGTGAAAGCAGGCGTGGCTTTACCCGCAGGCCGAAGCATGCAGGCGCTTCCGGCATGCCTACCATTTCATCAAATCAATGTCTTCGGCCACAACCGTGTTGCGGCGGCGGTAGATCGAAATGATCAGCGCCAGGCCCACGGCGGCTTCGGCGGCGGCCACGGTGAGCACAATGATCGTGAACATCTGCCCCGACGAGTTGGCCGGGGTCAGGTAGCGCCAAAAGGCCACCAGGTTGATGTTTACGGCGTTGAGCATCAACTCAATGCTCATCAGGATGGCGACGGCGTTCTTGCGGGCCAGCACGCCATACACGCCGATGCAGAACAGGGCCGCCGCCAGCGCTAAATACCACGAGAGAGGCACCATACGTCCGCCTTTACTTCCGATCGGCCGCGATGACAATCGAACCGATCAGCGCCACCAGCAGCAGCACCGAGGCCAGTTCGAAGGGCAGCAAATATTGGTTGGGGTCCACAAAGGCGAAGCCCAGGTTCGCAATCACCTTGTCGGCGTCCGGCGGCACGATCACGGCGTTCACCTGCTGCAGCGTCGGCACCAGCCGGAAGGCGGCCAGCAGCGTGGCAAAGGTGATCGTGGCCAGCCCGGCGCTGATGCCCCACATGCGGTTGGTCTGCGGGCCGGTGTCTTCCATGACCCGCCGCGTGAGCATGATGGCGAAGATGATCAGGATGGCAATGGCGCCGATATACAGCACCACCTGCACCGCCGCCAGGAACCCGGCTTGCAGCAGCACAAACAAGATCGCCACGCCAAAGAAGGTGGCAATCAGGGCCAGGGCCGCGTGCACCAGGTTGCGGGCGCTGACCACGTACAGCGCGGCGGCCAGGGTGGCCACCGCCGTGATAAGAAAGATGATGTGAGCAGACGTCATGGGTGGTCCCTTACCTTGCCGCCGGGCTAATGGGCGGGCGCGGGGGCGGCGCCGTGATCGCCATGCGCCGGAGCGGCTTCGCCGTGGCCGCCGTGGCTGTCATGGTCGCCGTGGTCGCCCGGCAGCAAGTCTTGGCCGGCCAACGCGGCTTCTTCGGCGGCGCGCAGGCGGCGGGCCGAGGCCGAGAGCAGCCAGTAGGCGGTGAAGGCCAGCACGACGTTAATCAAGAACAGCAGGCCCGAGCGCACCCAGGCATCGTCCAGCAGCCCCGCCCCCTGGATCAACTTGTCGCCCAGCAGCGTGACGACGATGGCGGCCAGCGACAGCGGCACCAGGAACTTCCAGTTCAGGTCGAGCATGTGGTCAATGCGGATGCGCGGCAGCGTGGTGCGCATGAGGATGACCACAAAGTAGCCGAAGAAGGCCTTGGCGATGAAGTACACCACGCCCAGCAGCGGCACCTGCTCGACCCACGGCCCGCGCCAGCCGCCCAGGAACAAAATGGCCGTGAGCGCGCCGACGGTGAAAGCGTGCAGGAACTCGGCCACGAAGAACATGCCGAATTTCATGCCCGAATACTCAATGTGGAACCCGGCCACGATCTCCGACTCGGCTTCCAGCAGGTCGAACGGCGTGCGGCCCACCTCGGCCACCGAGGTGATGAAGAAGATCAGCGCCGCGATCGGCGCGGCCACCACGAACCACACATCCTGCTTCTCCACGATGGTGGTCAGGTCCATGCTGCGGGCCAGCAGCACCGGGATGAACAGGCTCAGCAGCAGCGGCGCTTCGTACGACACCAACTGCGAGACGGTGCGAAACGCGCCCAGCAGCGCGTATTTGTTGTTCGACGACCAGCCGGCCATCATAATCGCCAGCGTGCCCAGCGAGCCGACGCTGATGATGTAGAGCGCGCCGACGTTCAGGCGCGTGCCCAGCACCGTGGCGGCGAACGGAATGACCGCCCACATGCTGATGACGGCCACCACCGAGACGATGGGGGCCAGGTTGTACACCAGCTTGTCCGCGCCGGTCGGCGTGATGTCTTCTTTAATAAGCAGCTTGATGGCGTCGGCGATGGTTTGCAGCAGCCCCTGCGGGCCGACGCGGTTGGGGCCTACCCGGTCCTGCATGCGGGCCACAATCCGGCGCTCGAACCAGATGAGGAACAGCGGCAGCAGCAGGCAGAACGAGGCGATGATGACCACGCCGAGGATCATCAGGATCACCTCGACGGCTTGCGGCGCGAGGCCCAAGCTGGTCAGCAAATCGGCCAGCAACTGGCGAATGGCCGCGACTGGGTTTTGAAATAACTGCCCAATATCCATCACATTCTCCGCTGGCTAAAGTCTGCCACGCCTGGGGGCGGCGCGGCCGGCGAACCATTCACAACAAAACGCCTACCGCACCGGGGGTAGGCGTGAGACCGAAACGTTTAGACCCACTCCAGCGCGCCCTTGCGCCAGGCATAGAGCAGCCCGCCGGCCAGGATGATGATGAACAGCACCACTTCCACCACCATGAACAGCGCCACCTGTTCGAAGGCGACGGCGAACGGGAACAAGAAGATCGTCTCGACATCGAAGACCACGAACACCAGGGCAAAGATGTAGTACTGCACCTTGAACTGCACCCAGGTATCGCCGACGGTTTCGATGCCGCACTCGTAGGGGCTATTCTTGACCGGGTTGTTCTTCTTAGGGCCGAGGATCAAGCTGTTGAGGATGATCGGCGCCCCAGGAAAAATGGCCCCCATCAGGAGAAACAGCCCGATGAACGTCCATTCGTTCAGCATAAGTCTTCCTTGAAATTGGTCAAACCGGGGGGAATCCTTGTCTTTGTGAAGAACGGCGCGACTATAACATGAGTCAAATTTAGAGTCAAACTTCAAGCCGATTGGCCACCGACTACGGTACCAGCGATTCTAAGCGGCGGCTCAGTTGACCTACTATGTCAGCTTTATTAATCGGGTACTCATGTAAGCATATCGCACTTGGCCCATTTGGGGGAGGGCGAAAATGGGAGGTAGGAGGTGAGATGGCGGTTGGGTCGGGGGGACGGGTAGGGCCGCCGCAAATGCCCAACGTCACGCACACGCCAAAGACAAGATTAGACGACTTTATCAATTTCGTCAGCGCGGTGTGCGATCACCAGGGAGAGGCCGCCACGCCCCATCCGCCCACCTCCGACCGCCACTGATATAATCCTCCGCATGCCCCTCGCCGACCCCCACTGGGATGCCCTCGTCGCCGCGCACCCCGCCGCCCACCTGCTCCAAACCACCCCCTGGGGCCAACTCAAGTCCGAGTTCGGCTGGTCGGCCGAAGTGGTGCGGGCCGGTGAGTCGGGCGCGCTGGTGCTTTACCGGCGCTTACCGCTCGGCCTCAGCCTGGCCTACGTCCCCCGCGGCCCCGTCGTCGCCTGGGACGACACTCAGGCCGTCCAGGCGCTCGTCGCTGCGCTCGACCAGGCCGCCCGCCAACGCGGCGCACTCTGCCTCAAGTGGGAGCCAGAGCTAGCCGACACACCCGCGCACCGCGCCCGGCTGACCGGCCTGGGCTTCCGCCCCTCGCCCCACACCGTGCAGCCCCAGCGCTCGCTCGTCATCGACCTGCGCCCCGCCGAGGCCGACCTTCTCACCGCCATGAAGCCCAAGACCCGCTACAACATCGGCCTGGCCCGCAAAAAGGATGTCACCGTCCGCGCCGCCGCCACGCCCGCCGAGGTGGAGCAGTTCGTGGCGCTCATGGACGAAACCGGCCGGCGCGACGGCTTCGGCGTCCACGCCGCCGACTACTACCGCCGCGCCTACGCCCTCTTCGCCCCGCTGGGCCAGTGCGCGCTGTTCCTGGCCGACTACGCCGGCACGCCGCTGGCCGGCGTCATGGCCTTCGCCCTCGGCCCCCGCGCCTGGTACTTCTATGGCGCCTCGTCCGACCGGGAGCGCAACCGCATGGCCCCCTACCTGGCCCAGTGGGAGGCCCTGCGCTGGGCCAAGGCGCAGGGGGCCGCCAGCTACGACCTGTGGGGCGTGCCCGACGCCGACGAGGCGGCGCTGGAGGCCGGCTTCGAGACGCGCCACGACGGCCTGTGGGGCGTCTACCGCTTCAAGCGCGGCTTCGGCGGGCAACTGGTGCGCACCATCGGCGCGTGGGACCGGGTGTACAACCCCCTGCTCTACCAGGCCTATTTGCTCTATCTGCGGCGGCGCGGCGGCGGCTCCCTTGGCTGATCCAACGGCCGTCTCCGACCCCGCCGCGTGGGATGCGCTGATCACGCCCCTACCGCACAGCCACCTGCTGCAAAGCTGGGCCTGGGGCGATTTTAAGAGTCGCACCGGCTGGCAGGCGCGGCGGCTGAGTTGGCAAACACCAACTGGAATCGCCGCCGCCCAGGTGCTCACGCGCACGCTCGGCCGTTTACTCAAGGTGTTGTACGTGCCCAAGGGGCCGCTGCTTAATTGGGCCGACGCCGCCCAGCGCGCCGCCGTGCTCGACGCCCTGCAAGCCCTGGCGCAGCGCGAGCGGGCCATCCTCATCAAGATCGACCCGGACGTGCCGGTCAGCCTCGGCCCGCCCGGAGAGGAGCGGCCCCAAGCTACCGGCGAGGCCCTGCGGGCCGACCTCACCGCGCGCGGCTGGGTCTTCTCGCCCGATCAGATTCAGTTTCGCAACACCGTGCTTCTCGACCTGCGCCCCGACGAAGCCGGTATCTTGGCCGCCATGAAGCAGAAGACCCGCTACAACCTGCGCCTGGCCGAGCGCAAGGGCGTGGCCGTCCGCGCCGGCAGCGCCGCCGACCTGGACCTGCTCTACCGCCTCTACGCCGAAACCGCCCAGCGCGACGGCTTCACCATCCGCCCCGCCGACTACTACCGCGAGGCCTGGGCGCGCTTCATGGCGGCCGGGCAGGCGCAGCCCTTCATCGCCGAGGTGGCGGGCGAGGCCGT
>JAYUUW010000356.1:0-1517 GCA_043754665.1 Anaerolineales bacterium
CGCTGGTGGTCGATATGAGCACCATCAGCCCGCACACCACGCGGGCGCTGGCGGCGCGGCTGGCCGAGAAGGGCGCGCACATGCTCGATGCGCCCGTCAGCGGCGGCAGCGAGGGCGCGGCGCGCGGCACGCTGAGCATTATGATCGGCGGCGCGGCCGAGGACGTGGAGCGCGCCCGCCCAGTCTTCGAGGCGATGGGCAAGACCATCACCCACGTCGGCGGGTCGGGCGACGGCCAGATGGTGAAACTGGTGAACCAGATTTTGGTGGTGGGTAACGCGCTGGCGATGAGCGAGGCGCTGCTGTTTGCCCAGGCCGGCGGGCTAGACCTGCGCAAGACGCTGGAGGCGGTGAAGCCCGGCGCGGCCGGCAGTTGGATGCTGGCGAATCGCGGGCCGCAAATCTTGGAGCGTGACTGGCGGCCGGGCTTTACGATTGACCTCCAGCAGAAGGATGTGCGCCTGGTGCTGGATGCCGCCGACCAGTTGGGCGTGCCGGTGCTGGCGACTTCGCTGATCTTCAACCTCTACCGCACGCTGCAAGCCGAGGGTCTGGGCGCGGAGGGCAACCATGCCCTGATTAAGGCGCTGGAGCGGCTGGCGCATATCGAAGTGCGCGCTGCGCCGCCGGTGGCTTAGAGCGCCACGACTTTCAGCCCGTCGTTCAGTTCGGCGCTGCTGTGTTCGCGCCGCAGCCGGGCGGTGTGCTCGTCCACCGCGTCATCGCTGTAGCCCAGGCGCAAGAGGGTGTGGCGCACAATTGCCAGGCCGCCCTCCAGCTCCGGGTGGATGACATCCTGCGCGCCCAGGTTGGTCAGCCGGTCTATGCCGCTTTGCGTCGCGGCGCGCACGATCAGCGGCAGGTTGGGCGCCAGCGTGCGGGCGGTAGTGACCACCGTGGCCGAGGTGGCCTCCTCGGGCAGCGTGACCACCAGCGCGCGGGCGTGATCCAGCCCGGCGTGGCTCAGAATCTCGGAGTTGGCCGCGTCGCCGAACAGCGTGGGCACATTGTGGCGGCGCAATTCGTCCACCCGGTCGGCGTCGGCCTCCACCACCAGGTGCGGCAGCCCCAGCCGCCCCAGCACCTCCACGATGTGGTGGCCGACCCGGCCCCAGCCAATGACGACCACATGCCCGGCCAGATGCTCGGCCCCGGTGCTGACGGCCGGGCCATGGCGGTTGAGCCTGGCCCACAGCGCCGGCGAGCGGCGCAGCAGCTTCTCCATCGGGTCAATCAACTTAAACATGAACGGGTTGACGGTGATAGAGAGCAGCGCCCCAGCCAAGATGAGCGCGTACTGATCGGAGTGCAGCAGGCCCAGCGCCAGCCCGGCCTGCCCGACAATGAAGCTGAACTCGCCGATCTGGCTCAGCCCGGCGGCCACCACCAGCGCGGTGCGGGCCGGGCGCGGGAACAGAAAGCCCACCAGCGCCGCGATGACGGCCTTGCCCACGATGATGACCAGCGCCAGCGCCAGCACCGGCCCGGCATTCGCCAGCAGGTAGGCCGGGTTGACC
>JAYUUW010000357.1:0-1569 GCA_043754665.1 Anaerolineales bacterium
GCGCTGCGCGTCGTTGCCACCCTGCGCGTGGCGGTCGCGCCGCGCTCGCAAGCCGTGGTCGAGCTGCGCCTGCGCCACCTCACGGACCCGGCCGCATGAAGCTGCTCTTTCTAGCTACCGACCCCACTGTCGGCGCGCTGCCCCGCAGTCTGGCCGCGCTGGGCCATGATGTGCGCCTCGCTGCGCCGCTGGCCGGGGCCAAACGGCCGGTGGGCCGTCTGGCGGCGCGGGTGGTGGCGCGCGTGGCCGTGCCCACGGTGCAGGGCGAGCAGGTGGCCGAGGTCTATGCCGCCAAGCGCGCCGGCGTCACGGTGTACACGCTGGCCGGCCCGCGCCGCAAGCGCGGCGAAGCGCCGCTGACGCCGGCCGCGCAGGCGATCTTCTTCTCGCTGGCGGCCGTCGGCCTATGCCGTGCGCTCGGTTGGGGGCCAGACGTGCTGCACGCGCTCGATGCCTCGGCCGGGGCGGCGCTCTACTGGCTGGCGACCGACGGCCTGCACGACGACTTGTATGCCGAGATCGCCACGGTGCTCACGGTGGGCGAGGTGGATGCGCCGTACGTAGGGGCCGGGCGCGAACTCAGCGCCTATGGCCTGGTGCCGTCGGACGCGCCGCACCTGCCCGACGCCGCCCGCGCCGCGCTGCTGGGCCTCGGGCTGGCGCACGCCAACGCGCTTACCGCCGCCGGCCCGGCGCAGGCCCGCCACCTGGCCGCGCCCGAGGCCGGTGAGTTTGCCGCGCTGCTCCACGCGCGGGGCGAGCAGTTCATGGGGATTGCGCCCGGCCTCGACCTGGCCGCCTGGGACCCGGCGCACGATCCGGCGCTGGCCCAGCGCTACGACGCGGCGCGGCTGGAGCGCCGGGCCGCCAACAAGCGCGCCCTCCAGCGCGACCTGCGCCTGCCGCGCACCGCCGACACGCCGCTGCTGGCGCTGCTGCCGGCCCTCGAGCCGCCGGGCAGCCTCGACCTGGCGCTGCCGGCCCTGCGCGAATTATTGTGGTCAGGCGCAGCCGTGCAGGTGGCCGTCATTGGGCCGGCCGGGCCGGAGCCGGCCGCTGAAATCAAGGCGTTGGCGCGCACCTTTCCGGGGCAGGTGGCCGCCACCCGGCGCGTGGAAGCCCGCCTGTTGCGCCGCGTATTCGCCGGGGCCGATGTGACGATCCTGGCCGCGCCGCACGCGGCCGACGGGTTGCCGGCGCGGCAGGCGCTGCGCTATGGCGCGGTGCCGGTGGCCCACGGCTGGGGCGAGGCCGGCGAAGGCGTGCTCGACACGCAGCCGCGCCGCCCCGGCACCGGTTTTGTGTTTCGCGACTATAATTCCGGCGCGCTGCTCGAAGCGCTGCAGCGGGCGCGGCGGGCGCATAGCCGCCCCAGCCAATGGCTCGGCCTCCAACGGCGCGGTCTGTTGGCCGCCGCGCAGGGCAGTGAAGCGGCGGCGGCCCAAGCCCATCTGGCGCTGTATCACCAGGCTATCTTCGTTCGAAAGGAGACGCGCGCCCAGCTCGCCGGAGTCTTAGCCGAGTTTCCTGCCGCCGGCTGACGGCCGCGGCGGGCCGGTCCGCTGGCGT
>JAYUUW010000358.1:0-2754 GCA_043754665.1 Anaerolineales bacterium
GCCGCATAGCCTGGCTCGCCGCCCTGCTCACGCTGCTGGCGGCCGGGCTGCGGTTGCACCGGCTCGGTAATAAATCCATCTGGTGGGACGAGGGCTACAGCGTCTTCATGGCGCGCCTGCCGCTGGCCGAGATGCTGGCGGCCACGGCGCACGACACCCACCCGCCGGTGTATTACGCCCTGCTGCACCTCTGGCGGCTGGCGGCCGGCGACTCGGCCGTGGCCGTGCGGCTGCTCTCGGCGCTGGCGGGGGTGCTGGTCGTGCCGCTGGCTTACCGCGTGGTGCGGCCCCTGGCGGGCCGGCGCGCGGCGCTGACGGCCATGGGGCTGGTGGCCCTCAACCGCCTGCTGATCTGGTATTCGCAGGAGGTGCGGCAGTACGCGCTGGCGGCGGCCCTGGCGCTGGCCTCGGCCGCGCTGGCCAGCGCGCTGTGGCGGACGCTGGAGTCGCCCGCGCCGCGGCGGGCGGCGGGCGCGGCGCTAGTGTGGGCGGCCTACGTGGCCGTCAACGCGGCCGGGCTGCAAACGCTGTATCTGTTCGTCAGCGTGCTGCTGGCGCAGAACCTGGCCTTCATCATCGCGCTGTGGCGCGCGCCGCAGCGGGGGCAGTTGGCGCTGCGCTGGTTCAGCGCGCAGGCGGCCATCGCCCTGGCCTGCCTGCCCTGGATTCTGTATTACCTGCCGCGCGCCCCGCACACCTTTGTGCCGCCCGCCACCCTCGCGCCGCTGGGCGTGCTCAAGCTCTACCTGGCCGCGCTGTTCGCCGGCGAGGCCAGCGACATCAACCGCTTCTGGCTCGTGAGCCTGGTGGGCGTGGTGATGCTGGGGCTGGGGCTGCTGGCGGCGCTCCGGCGCGGGCGGCTCACACCGGCGGCCGGTTTTGCGGCGCTGCTGCTGCTGGTGGGCGCCACCGCGCCGCCGGCCGTCATCTGGCTGCTCAACCTGCCCACCGGGCTGGGGCTGTCGTTCGTGCCCAACCCGCGCTACTTTGTGTTGCTGGCCCCGTGGGCGCTGTGCGGGCTGGGCCTGGCGCTGGGCTGGTGGAGCCGCCGGCTGGCCGGGCGGTTGGCGCTGGCCGGGCTGGCACTGCTGTGGCTGGGCTACGTGGGCCAATACTACCGCGAGCGCTATCTGGCCGATGACTTCGTGTCGGCGGCGGCCACGCTGGCGGCCTACCGCCAACCCGACGACGCCGTGGTGCTGCACAACGACCAGAACTGGCCGGTGGCCGCCTACCACCTGGGCGGGCGCGACTGGCTGGGGCTCAACAGCGGCTGGCGGATTGCCACCGACGCCGACGCGGCCCACGCCGTCGAAGCGGCCTGGCAGGCGCACACCGGGCTGTGGCTGCTGGTGACGCCCGAAGCCCTGAGCAACGACCCCGATCAGCGCATCTACGGCTGGCTGGCGCGGCGGGCCCTGACCATGCGCGCGTTCGCGGGCGACCCGGCCAACCGCCTGTACTTCTTTGCGCGCACGCCCGCGCGCGCCGCTGTGGCTGACACGCTGACGCCCACGGCCAGTGACCAGCGCCCCACCCTGGCCCTGACGACCGCGCCCGGCCTCACGCTCATCCGCGCCGAGTGGCTGCTGCCCGAGTACCGGGCCGGCGACGCGCTGCGCGTGTTCTTATATTGGCAGAATGACCGCGCCCTCGGCGAATACACTTACGAGCTGCGCCTGAGCACGCTGGTGGGCGTGCCGGCCGAAGCGATCGCGCAGACGCTCATCATCACGGAGGCCTCGCCGGCGCTCATCCGGCAGCAAGTGGACTTTCCGGTGCGGGCTTATGTGGGGGCGGGGATGTACTGGCTCAACCTGCTGGCCGGGCCGGCGCAAACGCGGCTGGGCCTGGTGAGCGTGGCGGCGGGGCCGGCCCACGCGCCGGTGCGCACTCAGCCCGCGACCGCCGCCCAGGTGCTGTTTGAGCAAGGCATCACGCTGATCGGCTACACCGCGCAGCCGCAGCCCGGCCGCCTGACGCTCAGCCCGTATTGGACCACCACCACGCCGGTGGACACACGCTACAAGTTCTTCGCGCATGTGATGGGCGAGGCCGTGAACCCGGCCACCGGCAGCGGCTTGTGGGCGCAGATCGACCGCGAGCCGAACTACGGCGCGACGCCGGTGACTACCTGGCGCACGGGCGAGGTGATTGCGGACGGCCTGAGTTTCGACCTGCCGCCGGGCCGCTACACGGTGCAGCTCGGCTGGTACGATGCCTTCACCGGGCAGCGGCTGTTGGTGCTCGCCGCCGATGGCACGGCGCTGGCGAGTGAAGCGACGCTCGGGCCGTTTGCCATCCCCCCGCCCGCCGACTAAATAACGGCCCACCAGTTCCACACAGCAGCTCTGGTGTAATAAACCGCGCCGGCGATGATAAGGACAGTCAAGGGCTGAAACAGCCGCCGGCCGTCACCCACCCGCCGGATTTGTCATTCCGAAGCCGGCCTCAGGTATTTGGGCCTAGCGCTCCCTCTTGGCCGGTGAGGAATCCGCAATTCGGACCTACTCGGCCCAGCGCCCAACCGCACCGCCTCAACATGTTATGAGCAACCGGCCTCAGGCACCCGGCCTCATAGCCGGTGACGCTTCGCGCCTCATGATGCGTGAACAATAACTGCCTGCCGGGCAGGAAGAAGCGGTCGATCAAGGTTGAGGCAGTGTGAGATTCCTCACCCGCGCCACGGCAGCGACTGGACCGGAGGCCTGAGGCGGGTTCGGAATGACAAGGAAAACCATTGTCATTCCGAAC
>JAYUUW010000359.1:0-8687 GCA_043754665.1 Anaerolineales bacterium
CCGCCACGGCCGTCGGGGCGGTGAGGCGCGCCACGGCGAAGATGCCCAGGCCCAAGAGCACGACGCCCACCAGCGCCAGAGCAAAGACCGCCAGGACCAGGCCCAGCGACGGCCCCGGCGGCGGCGCGGCGGCCGGGGGTACGGCCACGGGCGGCGGCGGTAAGGGCGGCGGGACGGCGGGCGGCCCAACGGGCACATTCACCACCGTGTCGCCGGCCGACGAGGCCAGCGGCGTCTGCATGGGGGCGGTGTCAGTCCCCGCCGGGCGCGTGGCCGTTGGGTCGGGTTCAGGCACAGGCAGAGATGGAACGGTATCAGACACGGAGACCTCAACCACCAGCCGCTTACAGCCGGCGCATCACCCCGGCGCAGCGCCGCCGGTTGTCGCTAATTAACGACCGCCCCGAGTGTCGCGCACGCCGGGCAACTGCCGTCCGGCCGCACGATGGCGTAACCGGCCTGCGGGTCGGCCGAGTATTGCGTAAAGTCCACGTTCCACACAATCATCAGCCGCACCTGGCCGCTGTTGCCGGCCAGGCTGGCGGCCTCGGCCAGCCACTGCGCGTGCTCGGCCAGCGAGGTCGTCGCGCCCCAGCCAAAGCCGCCGGGCAGCGCGCCGAAGCCGTCGGAGGTCACGTAGCCCAGTTCGGTAAAGCACACCGGCCGCGTGCCGCCAAAGGCGTTCCAGTACGTATCGACCATCGGCCAGAAATAGTACGAGTAGTGATAGCCGTTCAGGTTCGCGCCGGTCGTGTCATTCGGCGACGTGGTGCCCTGGTTGAAGTGCGCGCCGATGCAGTCCATGTAGTTGGCGGCCCCAGCGGCGGCCATCTCACGCAAGTAGCGGTCGTCGTTGACCACCTTACCGGGGAAAGCGCCCTCTGCGCCCGTGGGGGCGGGGCCGCCGCTGATGACGATGGTGCCGCCATTCGCGCCCTTGATGGCATTATAAGCCTTCGCCAACAGTTGGGTATAGGTGGCGGCGCTGATCTGGCCTTCCGGCCACTCGTGCTCGATGTTCGGCTCATTCCAGACTTCAATGGCGTCAGCGCCGGCCGCCGCCAACCCGGCCACCCAGCCGGCGTATTCATCCATATAGGCCGGGTCGGTCACCCGCGCCTTGTCGCCAATGACGCTCAGCAGCACCTTGAAGCCGGCCGCGTGCCCGGCCGCGATGTAATCGAAGCCGTCACCGCGCACCTGGAACTTGACCCACTTCATGCCGGCTTGCTGCATCTGCGCCTGGTGGCCGATGAAGCCCGGCACCTGCCCGCCCAACTCAAACGTGCCCGCGCCGATGGGCGGCGGCGGCACGAACACGCCCCCGCCGCCATCGTCGGGCGGCGTGGTGGCCACGGGGGCCGTGGTGGGCTGGCCGGGCGCAGTGGTCGCCGGCGGCTGCACAATGCCCTGCCCCTGCGTGGCCGTGGCGGTGGGCGTGCTGGTCGCGGTGGGGGTAGGCGTCACGGCCGCAATCTGCACCGCGACGGAGCCGAGATCATTGGCCTCGCCCGGCTGAAGCTGGGCGCTGAATTCGTAAGCGCCCGGTCCGGGCGCGATGTAGACATAGGGCTGATCGGGCTGGGCGGTCGCCAGCGCCACGATGCCGCTGCTGTTGCGCACGGTCCACAGCAGTTCGGCGTGCGCCACGGCGGCGGCCTCCACCGAGGCTTTGTACTGCGTGACGGCGTTGACCAACTCGACCGGCACGCCGCTCTCCACCAGATCGTTCACGACCACGCCGCCAAGTTGGAACGTTTCGGCCAGCAGCAGGCGCTGGCGCACGGTGTCGGCGGAGGTCAGCCAGACGGTGCGGGCCGCGCCGCCGCCGTCGGTGTAGCCAAAGCTGGCGGCGTAGGCCAGGGCGTCGTAGCCCAGCGCCTGCACCTGCCCGCTGAGTTTAACCGTAATGGGCTTGCCCGGCTCCAGCGCCTCGGCCTCGGCCAGGGTCACCGAGCCTAGCGGGGCCAGGGCGGCGGCCTGATCAATGAAGCTAAAGGCCCCGCCCGCGCTTTCAACGCTCAGGGCGGTGGTCAGCAGGCGCAGGCGGCTGCGCGGCACCTCACCCACGGCCCAGGCCAGCAGCGCCTCGACCTCGCCGTTGCCAAACACCGCCGGGTCGGGCGCGGTGGATACCAACAGCGCGTCGGCGGCTGCGCCCAAGGCGCGCCAGTCGTACGCGCCGCCCTGGAAGGCATCGCCGGAGCGCTCGGGCACCGGCACCTGAATGAAGAGGCCCTTGCCCTGGGCGTGCAGTTGGGCCGCCAAATCATGGGCAAATTGGGCGAAGGCCGGGCCGCTGTCGGGCGTCAGCCCTTGATAGTCAAGCACCAGGCCGTCGTAGTTGTCGCCTACCACAAAGCCCACCAGCGTTTGCAGGTGCTGCACCAGGGCCGGGGCGTCGGCCAGCAGGGCCGCCAGCGCGCCCGCGTCCGCGCCGCGCACCACCGGGTAGAGGGCATAGTTGCCATCGGCCGGCACGCCCGGCAGTTGACCGCCCAGCGCGCCATCGGCCTGCACCAGCACGCCGCCCAACAGCACGGCGTTCATGGCCTCGGCCACGGGCGTGGTCAGCGCCTGCCCCGGCTCGAGGATGGTCAGCGCCAGGGGCGGCAGGGGGGCGGTGGCAAACAGGGCCAGCGCCGCCGGCGGCTGCGTGACGGCCGCGACCAGTTGACCGCCGCGCGCTTGCGCGGGCAAGAACGACCAGGCCGCGCCGTCCCAGGCATACAAATCCAGCCGCCGCGCGTCGGCGCCGGCCGGCACCACCACCGAGAGGAACAACTGCTCGGGCAGGTCGCCTTGCGTTTTGACCTCGAACAGGGCGCTCTGCAATTGCAGGTTGTCCGGCAGCGCGCTGAACGCGGGCGCCCAGGCTTCGCCGGCCGTGCCGCCGGTGAAGTCGGCGGCGGGCACCGCGGTCAGTTGCACCTTAAAGTTCGCGGGAATAGCGGCCGGGTTGGCGCTGACGGTCAGGCCGGCGGCCAGTTCGGCGACGGGATCATCGCTCGTGAGGGGCAGGTAATTGCCGTTGCCGCCGCAGGCGGCAGCCAAGAAGGCTAAAGCGAGGGTGAGCCGGACGAGCCTGGCCAACGGACGATTAAAAAGTGACATGCAGCGCCAATCCTCCAGAGGTCAACCCCTACCACGCGTGGGCGGTGCTGGAAACAAAAGGGCGGCTCGACCCTGCTAGCCGCCCCGCACACGGGGGTTGGCCCCGCACCATACGGCGCCGGCAGGGGGCCGGCGCACTACAAGGCGCGCCGCCCGGCCACCTGAGACGCCAGATTGCTCGGACGGGCCGAATGATAACAAGGATTCAGACTCGCGACAAGGCTAGGCGCGCCAACATTATGTTATGTTGCCCAAAAACACGGCTGTTTTGGGGCCTCGGCTGGCACCAGGACTTACGGCCCAGCCGTTGCTTCCGCCGTGGGCGCGCCACCGCCGCCGTCGCCGGGCGTCGCCAGCGGGTCGGGCGTGGGCGTCTGGGCGCACGCCGCCTGAGCCTCGGCCAGCGCGGTCGCCACGTCGAGGTCGTCGGCGAAGAGCGCCTGGGCCTCGGTGTA
The DNA here is from genome assembly GCA_043754665.1 of Anaerolineales bacterium. Classification (GTDB taxonomy): domain Bacteria; phylum Chloroflexota; class Anaerolineae; order Anaerolineales; family UBA6663; genus JADZEK01. The sequence goes on from JAYUUW010000359.1 coordinate 3,570, forward strand.
GCGTTCGGCCGCCCCGCAGTAGTCGCCCGCCGCCACGAGTTGATCGGCATAGTTGACGGTGGCGCGATACAGGCGGGTGGAGGTGTCGTGGAAGTAGGGCGCGATTAAATAAAGCTGCTGGAGGATGTCCATCGCCTCTTGCCAGTTCAGGCCCCAGTAACTCAGCGCGGCCAGGTACAGGCGGGCATAGGCGCGATGGTTGAGCGCCTCGGTGTCGAGCGGGCCATAGGCCTCGGCCTGGTCAATATCCGACATGCCGCCTTCCAGCTCATCGCCCAAGATGCGGGCGATGCCCCGGTTGCGGAGCGCCACATACAGCATGCCGCTGGCGCGCACGGTTTCGTATTCCGGGTCGATCACGCGCAAGTGGTTAAGCTGGCTGATCACACCGTCCCAATCGCCCACGGCGTAGGCATCCTGCGCCAGACCGAAGATTTCCACGGCCGCTGTGCTGGTGAGCTCGGCTGTGGCGCTGGGCGTGGGGCTGGGCGTGCTCAGCGGCCGGGGGGTGACGGTGGGCGTGGCGCCGAACGCCAGGCGGGCGGCGGCCAGCTTCTGACCGGCGTCGCGGTACTGCGGGTCGAGCCGCACAATGTATTCAAAGCGCGCAATGGCCACTTCGTTGCGCCCGGCCGCCAGGTCGGCCACGCCGAGCTCATATTGCAGTTGGAGATCGGCGGCCTGGGTGGCCTCAAACTGGGCCTGGCGCTGGGTCAGGCCGGCCTGGTAGCCGGCATAGGCCGCGCCGGCCAGCACTAGCACCAGCAGGGCCACAGTGGCCAAGCCGATCAGGGACAAGCGCCGGCCCAGCGGCATGGCGGCGGGCGCGGAAGTAGGAGAGGTGTCTTCTAGTTTGGTCATCGTGGCGATTGTGGCCTGCTCGGGCAGGTGCAGCCGGCGGCCGGCCCGGCCCGAGATAACCTCAGCATTATATCTTATCGGAAAGGGCCGTTAAATCACCGGAATCCCTGCGCCCAGGCGGCGGTGGGCGGTTTTTCCTTGACCATCCCGCGAGCAGGGTGGTAAGATCGAATGAGCAAGTGAAACAATAGACAAATGTACCTAAACGGCCGTTCACTCAAACTTCGCAAACAAGGGCGCCGGTCAGACCCGCGCCGCGTGCTGCTGCTGATCGTATTGATCGCGGCCGGCGTCTTCTTGGTATCCCTTAGAGAGCAAGGCGTCGTCCGGCCGCTGTTCGAGCCCACGGCCGCCCCCACCCGCTTCCCCGAAACCTATGCCGACGAGGGCCAGGCCTGGTTTGCGGCCGGCAAGCTGGATCAAGCCATCGCCGCCTACGACCAGGCGACCCGCGCCGACCCCAAGAACCTGGACTACTGGGTCGCCAAGGCCCGCATTGAAATCTACGCCGAGGACTACGAAGCTGCGCTCACCTCGGCTGAAACGGCGGTCTACGTGTCGCCCAACGACGCCAAGAGTAAGACCGCCTACGCCTGGGCGCTGGACTGGAACGTGGTGTGGGGCTGCCGCTGCCGCACGCTGGCCGAAGCCGAGGCGGCGGCGGTGACGGCCATCGCGCTTGACAGCAACTATGCCCCGGCCCACGCCGTGTACTCCGAAATCCTCAACGACGGGCAAAAATGGAGCCAGGGCTTTCAGGAAGCCGAGAACGCCCTGCGCCTGGACCCCAACCTGCTCGAAGCGCACCGCGCTATGGCCTACGCCTTTGAGAGCATCGGCCAGTATGAAGACGCCATCAACAGCTACAAGAACGCGCTGAAAATCAACCCGAATCTGGTGGGCCTGTATATCTCGCTCGGCGTCAACTACCGCGTGCTGCAAGACGTGGAGCAGGCCATTTTCTACTTCAGCAAGGCCAACGCCATCGACCCCGAGAATATCCAGCCGTATTTGTACTTGAGCCGCACCCACTATCAGAACGACGAACTGGGCACGGCGGTTCAATATTTGGAGCAGGCGTTGATCCGGCAACCCAATAACCCTGATATTCACGGGCGCTTGGGGCTGATCTTCTTCCGCCGCCGCAACTACGAGGGCGCCGAGCCGGAACTGGCGCTGGCGATCTTGGGTGGCACGGTCGACGCGCAGGGCAACCCCCTCACCCTGGCGAACGGGACGATCGTCAAAGACGTGAACGGCACGCCGGTGGCCCCGCCCGAAGGCGGCGCGGTGCTGGAAGTGAAGCCCATGCCGCTGGCCGACGCGGCCTCGCTGGAGTATTACTACACCTACGGCAACCTGCTGGCCTACTTGAAGCGGTGCGAGTCGTTCGAGGCCCCCAAGTTTTTGCAGCTCGCCCTCAATTACGCCCCGGACAACCCGACCGTCATCGGCAGCTTTGAAGAGAGTATGGCCATTTGCAGCGGCGAAATTACCCTCGATGAAGCCCAGAACGGCACGGCCACGCCGGAGGGCAGCGCAACCGCCACGGCGCCGGCCGTCATTCAGAATACGGCCGTACCCCCTACCCAGGCCCCCACCCTGGCCCCCGCCACCGAAGCGCCGGCCGTCGAAATCACCCCGACTCCGTAAGAATTAGCACTCTCGCTCTGTTTTTGCAAAATTGGGCTTGACACTGCTAACTGCTTGCGGTAAGATCAGTCATACGTTAGCACTCTCCATTTGCGAGTGCTAACGTGCAATCTTGTCCCCCAAAGACAACGGTTGGTCCATTCATCTCATTAGGAGGTTCACAACGATGGCGATTAAACTCAAACCCCTTGGCGACCGCGTGGTGGTCGAGCCCGTAGAGCAGGAAGAAATGACTGCCAGCGGCTTGGTGCTGCCCGAAACCGCTAAGGAAAAGCCCCAGAAGGGCGTGATCGTGGCGGCCGGCCCCGGCGCGCGCGACGATGACGGCAAGCGCACTGGCCTGGACGTGAGCGAAGGCGATGTGGTGCTGTTCGCCAAGTACGCCGGCACCGAGTTCAAGATTGACAGCAAGAAGCTCCTGATCCTCAAGGAGAGCGATTTGCTGGCGATCGTTGAAACCGCTGACGACGTCAAGAAGAAGAAGTAATTCGCCCCCGACTCACCCTTTCACCAGCTTTTAAGGAGTATCAACGATGGCTAAACAACTCGTCTTTTCGGAAGATGCCCGCCGGCGCCTGCAGCGCGGCGTCGACATCCTGGCTAACGCCGTGGGCACCACCCTCGGCCCCAAGGGCCGCAACGTCGCCCTCGACAAAAAATTCGGCGCGCCGACCGTCACCCACGACGGCGTGACCGTGGCGAAGGAAATTGAGCTGGAAGACCCGTTTGAAAACATGGGCGCCCAGCTCTTGAAGGAAGCCGCCACCAAGACCAACGACATCGCCGGCGACGGCACCACCACCAGCACCGTGCTGGCGCACGCCATTGTGACCGAAGGCCTGAAGAACCTGGCCGCCGGTTTCAACCCCATGCTGCTGAAGCGCGGTATTGAGCAGGCCACGGATGCCGTGGTCGAGTCGCTGCGCAAGCAGGCCCAGAAGATCGGCACCAAGGAAGAAATTGCTTCCGTTGCGACCAACTCGGCCGCGGATGCTGAGATCGGCCAACTGATCGCCGACGTGATGGACAAGGTCGGCAAGGACGGCGTCATCACCGTTGAAGAGTCGAAGTCGCTCCAATTCGAGACCGAATTCGTGGAAGGCATGCAGTTCGACCGGGGCTATCTCTCGGCCTACTTCATCACCGCCACCGACTCGATGGAAGCCATCATCAACGAGCCGTACGTCCTGATCTACGACAAGAAGATTTCGGCCGCGGCCGACATCGTGCCCGTGCTGGAGAAGCTGGTCCAGATCGGCAAGCGCGACCTGGTGATCATTGCCGAGGATGTGGACGGCGAAGCGCTGGCCACCCTGGTGCTGAACAAGCTGCGCGGCATGCTGAACGTGCTGGCGGTGAAGGCCCCCGGCTTCGGCGATCGCCGCAAGGCCATGCTGCAAGACATTGCCACCCTGACCGGCGGCACCGTCATCACCGAAGAATTGGGCAAGAAGCTCGAGTCGACCACCCTGAGCGACCTGGGCCGCGCCGGCAAGATCGTGTCGAGCAAGGATGACACGACGGTCATCGAGGGCAAGGGCAACGCCAAGGCCATCAAGGGCCGCATCGAAGAGATCCGGGTCGAGATGGACAAGTCGACCTCGGACTACGACAAGGAAAAGCTCCAGGAACGCCTGGCCAAGCTGTCGGGCGGCGTCGCCGTCATCCGCGTCGGCGCGGCGACCGAGACTGAGCTGAAGGAAAAGAAGCACCGCGTGGAAGACGCCCTGTCGGCGGCCCGCGCGGCCGTGGAAGAGGGCATTGTGCCGGGCGGCGAAGTCTCGCTGATCAACGCCGCCGCCACGCTCGAGAAGATGAAGCTGGACGACGAAGACGCCCAGGTGGGCGTGAACATTGTCCGCCGCGCCCTGGAAGCCCCGCTGCGCCGCCTGGCGGCCAACGCCGGGCAAGACGGCTCGGTCATCATCGACGGCATTCGCCGCCGCGCCAAGGACGAGAAGAACAAGAACGTCGGCTACAACGTGATCACCGGCGAGTACGGTGACATGATCAAGGCCGGCGTCATCGACCCGGTGAAGGTCGTGCGCGGGGCTTTGGAGAACGCCGCCTCCATCGCCGCGATGATCTTGACCACCGACGCCCTGATCACTGACGTGCCCGAGAAGGACAAGGGCCCGCAGATGCCGCAGGGCGGCGGCGGCATGGGCGACTTCTAGTCCCCTGCCCTGCCCGTGCCGTTGGTCGAACTTGACCACCCGCACAGCGAGAAGCTCTCAAGGAACAAGCCGGCCCCTCACGCGAGGGGCCGGTTTTGTTGATAGTCATTTGCCTTTATTGGGAACAGGCGCGAGCGCCCCGGTTTCCCAACCCCACGACTGCACCTAACAAATTAACTGTCATTCTGAGCGCAGTCGCGCAGCGCCGCTACCAACGCTCCGGCCGCGCGCGAAGAATCTCACCGCCCGACGTTCCCAAACGCCAGTCCATGAGCGGTAGTCCCTGATCGCTTGGTCAGGGTTCTATTTCCGATAAGGTTTATTGCGAGAATTTTGCACGCGTCTTTGCTGACGGATGCCAAATCTGGCCCCACACCGTCAGCCGGCCGGCTCACCGCACGGTGGAATATTGAGACGAACTATCTGA